>JBGSKR010000125.1:0-2299 GCA_041741135.1 Mariniblastus sp. | reverse complement strand
TCAAACGATTTTACATGAGTCGGATACAACGACCGTACTTAAGCTGCCCGTTTCACCTGATCTGTGGGACGACAAATTCCGTGACCAACACAAAGTCGCATTTGAATCGGCAGTGATGAGCGACTTTGCGGCTTTTCTGGCAGAATCTTCGCCGCTCGCCAATGAAACTGGCTCACCACCTGCTAGTAAGACCAAAGCCGGTGATGGGACAGCGGATGCTCCGTCTTCAACCACCGCTGACTCCGCTCAAAATGCTGTGGACGAGTTGTCAGCACCGCAGTCAGTCGCGCCAATCGTAAAACCGAAAATGCTCGGTGCAGCAATTGAAAATTTGAGCTCTCCCGAGCGATTGGCGGTCGTTTGGCAATATCTGCGTTCTCGACCCGCCGGAAGCCATTTTGATCAAACGCAGATGAACGAATCCATCAACTTCATTTTGCGCGGTGATTCGGCAAGTCTTGTTTGTGATGACTGGATTCAAATGCAGTTTCTCGATTTGCTCCAGCGTAGCTTGCCGTGGGATAAACAGGATTTTGATCCTGCGATCCCAGTGGCAGCAGTTCAATGTTTCGAAATCTCTGAACGACTTGCTCAAGCCGATTTATCAACTCGCAGGGATCGGCGTGCGGGTGTCTCCAGCGCCCACCAAACTTATGAAGCTTGGTTGAATTGGAGGCATGTTCAACCAGCATTTACTGCACTCGAGAATCGGCGGCGCTACGCACTCGACGCAGCGGTAGCGGGAGATTCTTCGGCGGCAATGACCGAGTTCAAATCGCTAATCGCTGAATACGAGGAACTGCGAAAGCAATGGAGTGAACTAATTGAATCTCGCCGGGTGGCCACAAATTTACTGTTCGTGTTGCCTTATCTGAAGTCGTTTGTTGTTCGCGATACCGTCTATCGTCAACATCAAAAAACGGGCGCTCGAAATTTTGCCCTACCATTAGATAAATTGGCCCAACTCGAACAGGCTGCTGTCGAAATGCAAGTACTGCTCAGCGGTCGAGTCATGACGATTAACGATCTGAAGCGATTGTCCGTACTGAAAATAGCCGCCGTCGAGACCGCCAATCAGTTGCGGGATGCCTGCAGTCAAATTGTCGACGAGGCAACCCAAGCCCAGTCGGCATCCCAATATGCTTTTGCCGCCATGGGCCTCTTGAGCACACCCATCCCGGAATGGATTGACCAACGAAACGGAACGGCCACAACACCGACGCGCAGCACGATCAACAAACGTCTTGAGCAACAACTTCAATCTCAGCAGCAGGCTTTTTTTCGAAACCCAGCCGCCGCCGAACGACGAACGGAAGAACAAATCGACAGCATCCGCGTTCGACAACGAGACATTGTGGTTACCCAGTTGCGTCAATTTGAAAATGCGTTTGCCAACCTGAAACCCATTAGTACCGCCGATCTGAACTTGGAGAGAAGTACGAATTGGAATGAAGTCCAGCGGTCACTCGAAAATTTAACGCGAATCGAAACCTTGAAAAACAGCTCACCGAATCAAGCAGATTTTGTGTTTGCTGATGCGGGGGCCATTGATCAGGAGCTTCTGCGGCTTGACTCGGTTGACCGACAATTGCGAGTCGCCGATCCATTTTTGGGTTTGGCTCAAACACCGTCGGAGCTTTATCAGCAGCAAATTCGCCTCCACCAATTTGCTGCCGAGCATCGGTTGGCGGTTCGGTCACTCGACGATTTCTGGGGCAGCGGAAACGTAAAAAAAGTACGTGAGCGTGTGCCGTCCGTGGAGCGCCAGATCCGTTTGCATATCCGAAATATGGAGGAAATCGCTGGCGAATCCAGTGCCTTTCGACTCGCTGGAGAACCTTACAGCGCCTATGACGCGGGTTCTCTTAAACAGATTGCCACCAATTTTGCTAAAGCGGAACAGGCATTGTGGCACGATTTTTCATTGCTAGAAGTCGTCTGGCGATTCAACGACGAGAATCTGCCGCTGACGGAACGCCAGCTAACATTTAGTGAATCCGTCGAAAGCGAATCGAGCGGATCTTCCACGGGCGCGAGATTGGCGTTCGATTTGGAACGCCTCGGTGAGGTGCTGAACGAGCTGGCCTATCGACCTTCCGCTGGCGCGTCGACACGGCCCCTCACGGGAAATCGCATTTCGCTGGATCGCAAAAAATACTTTGAATCTATCGAGATTCCAGCTTCGGTTCGCAATGCTCATGCGGTGGGCGAGGTCGTTTTTCGCGGCCATCAGTTTTTCCGAGAATTGGCGATCACCAGAAAGATGATCAAAAAGCTGCCTCCCGAAACGTTCGTGTTT
>JBGSKR010000124.1:0-3697 GCA_041741135.1 Mariniblastus sp. | reverse complement strand
CAAAGTTGACACGGCGATTCCAGTGAAGATTTACCGCGATGGAAGCTACAAAACGGTTTACGTGACGATTAAAAATCGCCGCAGTTTTGATCCACGTGGTTAAAGTCCGAGGTGTCCTAGACTGGCGAAGCCCTGCTCGCGATCTCAGGAAAGTCCATTGCTCGAACTGAAACGAAAAAAGCTACGCTCGCCGGTGAGTGGAAAAACCACCATTGGGCAAGCGTAGCTTTATCAACTTTGACTTTGGTTTGCTCTCCTTGAGTTTGCTCTACCAAACGAAAGCAGCGAAGCAGATCGCTTATGGCTCTAAATAATAGCAACCGTTCTTGTTAGCCGAGAACATGCGATCAAACGGATAAAACCGTTGAGCACCGCCGCCAGCCCGTCGAGCCCCCATTGCGTTTAGCTCAAAATTTCCACCGCCATTGCGATCACAATCGTGCATCTTGCAAGGCACATTACCTGACAGAGAAAAATCTGCGTGAACGTCGCCGCCGAGCGCGATTAATGTCGTACGACCTGGGCCGATCTCGGTTTGAGTCGAACTGAAAGCATTCAGGTCGAATGAGCTGCCGTCGGGTTTGAGGATTCTTAAAACGCCGCCGCCTCGGTTCGTAATGTTAACCTTTGGCACTGCGGCAGGCGCGAACGTGTAACGTCCGACCAAATTTTGTAGATCGGCCAAGAACCGGCTGTTGGCTGGCGTGCGGCCAAACTGGGCTTCGTTGTTAATCAATCCTTGGATTTGAGCGAGGGCGGCCGCGTTCGGGTTGGCAGAAGCGCCGAATCCTGGGCCCGCTTGAGCTCGTTGTGTTGGAAAGCCTTGAGCTTGAGCCGATTGGGGTTGCTGCTGTGGAAAGCCTTGACCTTGATCGACTTGATCTTGATCGAATTGGCCTTGATCGAACTGACTTTGATCGAACTGACTTTGATCGACTTGAGCTTGCAATGACGATGTTGTCATCAGCAAGCATGTGAGAGAAAACGCTAAGACGATTCGGGATCTGTGCTGAGTCAACATGTTCCTGGATTCCTGTGTGTGATTTGTAAACGAAAAGAAACGACCGTAGAATAGGCTTTTAGCCCGAGGTTTTATTAAGTGCGACCACCGACTGGAAGCCTACGCCACGGATGGAGGCCGATGCCGCCAAGCAAGATTCTAAGTCGCCGCATCAACGAATACAATCATGGCCCCAAGTAATAAAATAGAAACTCATTAACTTAAATTTCCGGCGACGACCAAGCGATCAATAATCATTTGCTTGGCTGCGTCGCTGCGAATGCCAGTCGCGACCGATACATTCGAGCGCCATTCAGGTTGGGCGCGACGGTCGGTAACCAATACTCCGCGAGTCAGTTCGCCCTCGGTTTCCACATCGGCGGCGAGCGGTTCGTATTCAAACAAATCGGGATTGAGCGCCGCGAGCGCACCGACCACATCATTCAGCGAAATGCTTTCGAGCCCCAACTGCTGACGATAGGCTCGAAAGCTGAAGGGCAAAATCTGCCGTAAGAAATATCCGGTGCGCGTTTCGGCAGTCGGAAGTTCGTCCATCAATTCCAGCCCAAACGAAACCTCTCGAGTCACATCCAGCGGAATCAAAGTCTTGGTCGTGCGAGACTTCAGCACCGTCCGAGCAGCCTGTGGATCAAAAAAGAAATTGAATTCGGCGCAAGGAGAAATGTTTCCCCGCCCATCGAGACAGCCGCCCACCATGATCAATTGCCCCACCAATTCAGCGAGTTGTGGGTCGCGTTGAAAAGCGCGAGCAATATTGGTCAGCGGCCCGAGACAGAGGATCGTGACTTCATCTGGATTGGCTTTTATGCAATCGCTGATCAATTTGTCGGAGGGCGATGCATGCTGCAATTGAGAGGTTTCAAAATTTGCATTTCCCAGACCGTCTTCGCCGTGAAGAAATCGCGTATCAACCGGTGGAGCATTGGGTGTTGGTGTCGCAATGCCAATTCTCGGATAACGGGCCGGATCGATCTCGGAAATCAGCGCCTGCAAGTTATTGTTCGCCTGCTCGGCGGTCACACAGCCTTCGGTGGCGGTTACCGCGAGAACTTCGATTTCGCTGGCGAACAGCAGCATGCACAAGGCAACTGCGTCATCCGTTCCCAAATCACAATCGACGATGATTTTCTGAGCCACCGATCACTCCCTGATTATTACGCGATCCTAAAAAGCAATTCGTTTTGCTTAAGATCGAATTTTAGAGGCTAATTCCGCCTCCAACAAGTCAGGAGGCCGCCCCACACGGCACCGGGCTAATTTGATAAAATAACGTTTCTTCATTTTTGCCTGCCTATCTTCCCCGTTTCGTTAATGTGATTTTCTCATTCGGGTTGCAATTCTTGGCAGCTCATCAACCAATTGGAATTTGAAACGTGATTGTTGACGCCACCAAACATCTCGCCAAACAAAATTCGCTCGATCAAGCTCAGATGACGCAAGTCGTTGATGTGATCATGCAAGGCAATTGTACCGACGCTCAGATCAAAAAGTTTCTGGTGGCGCTGCACCAAAAAGGCGAAACGGTTGATGAGTTAGCGGGTGCGGCGCTGGCTTTGCGAAAGCATATGCAGCCGATTGAAACGCGTCGTGAGAATGTGGTCGATACTTGTGGAACCGGTGGCGGAAAATCCGGAACGTTTAACATCAGCACGGCTGCCGCGATCGTGGCCGCATCCGCCGGAGCCTCCGTTGCAAAACATGGCAATCGAAAATCCACCAGCCAAAGCGGTTCTGCGGATGTGCTCGCGCAGTTGGGCGTAAACATCGAGTGCTCCCACAAAACGGTCAGCAAATGTCTTGACCAATTGGGTTTGTGTTTTTGTTTTGCTCCGCTGTTTCATCCATCGATGAAACATGTTTCCAAAGTTCGACGCAGCTTGAAGCATCCAACGATTTTTAATTTGCTCGGCCCCCTGTGCAATCCAGCCGCCGCTCCGTTTCAAGTTTTGGGTGTGGGGCGAGGGGATACTCGCAGTTTGGTCGCCGATACATTGTTGCAACTTGGTACAACTCGTTCGATCGTCGTTCACTCCCGCGATGGCATGGGTGAGATTTCTGTGGGAGCGGCTACCGACGTTTCCGAAGTGTCAGCAAAAAATGTTACCGAAGGCGTGATTAACCCCAGCGACTTTGGGATGGAGAAAAATGGTCTGATGTTGATCTCTGCCAGTGACCCGATCGAGTCAGCAGAAATCATCGAACGAGTGTTGGCTGGCCATTCGGGCGCAGCTCGCGATATCGTCATCGCCAATGCAGCAGCGGCGCTGTGGGTTTCCGGATTGGCGGATAGTCTTTCTCGCGGTGCCGAACGATGCGCGGCGGCGATTGACAATGGTCAGGCGAAAGAGATGCTAAAAGAGTTGATCAGAATTACGAAAACGGGATAGTCGCCTTTTGCTCCGCAAACGTTGCGATCACGACACACTCGCTGCCATTGGTTTTGACATCTTGACGAACAAGGTTTCCAGCACCAATCGTCCTCGGTCTTCATCCGAGTGGGTTCGTTTCAGTGCAAGGTCGGCGTCGACTAACCAGTCCATCAGTTCGGCGGCGCGATAACGATTGAGTTGCTTGATTCGTTTATCGGCTTTTTCCATTTCGTCACCGTATTGGTAAAACCCTGCTTCTATAAAAGCCGCTTTCATATCTGCTCGCCCACTCGTACGCAGTTGCCGC
>JBGSKR010000123.1:0-1866 GCA_041741135.1 Mariniblastus sp. | reverse complement strand
AATCGTGGTCATGGATCGGATTGGCAACTCACATTGTGCCGCCGATGCACAAGCGACGTGCGGGGAAGGAAGCGAGGAACGAAAGGTCCAAAAAGAACTAACAGCCAATTAAATTCGCGAGTTTTTCTGTTGAAGTTTCGGCAGTTGGGGAACGATGTGACGAATATCAGCTGCGAGTTGACGTGAGGTTTCCAAGACCAGATAATCGAGCTGAAAGTCAGCTCCTGGTCGAATATGAATGAAACATCGCTCAGTTTGCTTAATCAGCTCCGAAACTCGCCCGCATCCGAAAGTTGGAATCGGCTGGTCGAGTTGTATTCGCCTTTGCTGAGGGCTTGGTTGCGGAAGTACGACGTGCAAGCCAGCGATGCTGACGACCTGGTGCAAGAAGTCTTGTTGGCTGTATCCAAGGATCTCGGAAAGTTCGAGCATGGTGGCCAGACTGGCGGTTTTCGGGGGTGGCTGAGGGCGATACTCGTCAATCGTTTGCGCAAGTTCTGGCGAAACCAGTCACGTCGTCGGCAAGTGCCTAGCGACTCCGATATCGAGACCCGACTGGCCCAACTTGACGATCCAGCCAGCGCAATGAGCCAGATCTGGAATCGTCAACACGACCAGTATGTGCTTCGGCAATTGCTAACCCTGGTCGAGCCGCATTTTGCCTCAAGTACCTGGACGGCGTTCTGTCGGCTGGCCTTGGACGGCGCTCCACCGGACGTTGTCGCCGAGGAAACGGGGATTTCTCGAAATGCCGTCATCATCGCTAAGTGTCGTGTTCTGAACAGGTTACGTCAGGAATCGGAAGGCTTGATCGCGTCATCATCCGATTTTTTTCCAAAGTGCTGAAATTTTCGGTGTTGATCGGGTCTTTATAGTTATGTCGAAACAAGAAACACCACTCCACAAGCCAGAGTCTAAAATGAAACTTCCATTGGTATTTGCGACTTACTTCATCTTCTTTTTGACCTTCGCCGGATGCAACGCCGCTCTGGAGGACCAAAGAACACTCGGCTCCCACACCTTGACGATTGTCGAAACATCGGGGAAGCCTTTCGGCGGAACATCCCGCACAAACCAGGATGCAGCTGGAATCAATACCTATTTCTTCGAAAGCGCCAATGGGCGATACAAAATCACACTCGAAAACGAAGTCATGACGGTCAACGGCAAAAAGTACACGCTCGAAAAACCGTCTGACTCGATCCGCATCGTGGATAACCGAGTTGAGATCAACGGCGTTGAGACAGCTCCGGATACGGAATGATCTCCCAGAGTCGGGTTCGACAAGCGTTCTTGCCAACCACGCATCGAGATCAAACACGCTCGTAACCTAACAAGATCTTCTAACTCTACGGGAAACAACATGCAAAAAATCATTCTACTGACGCTACTTGCACTCACTGGATGCGGCGGAACTTCTAAACCCGCGATTCCTCCCACCCTTGGTGACTTCGTAAAAAACAACAAAGGAATCGGGACCGCGCAGGTTTTCGGGATTGAATTCAGCGTTCGCGTAAATTCAAGTGGCGCAAGCACCGACGATGCAATTGACGCAAATTTCGTCGATCCTGAAAAGTCCAACTTTAGGAAGCGTTTTACTTTGGGTGATGATATCACGATTCAACTCGACAGCGTTGATGAATCGAAGGTTCAATTTTTGTTCAACGATCAAAACTACGGCACTCTCAACGTACGTGACAAAGTAGTGATCGATGATGATCGAAATGTTGAGGTTAACGGAAAACCCCGTTTGCCGAAGACCGTAGAATAGAGCTCGCCGCCAAATTACGACCGTCGTTTGTGGCACCATGCAACCCACAACCTCGGTTGATGCGACTACCTGAATATGAACGCCTGAAAACCAAC
>JBGSKR010000122.1:0-3382 GCA_041741135.1 Mariniblastus sp. | reverse complement strand
ATTGGTACGCAAGCGCAAACTCAAACTGTGGAAAAATCGAAGAACTGAACTTTCCATCGATTAATCAACATCAACCGCGTTCATCGAGATCAACCAATTCGGAAATTTTGCTCGCTGGAATTGATGGGAGTCGTCCACTTGGATTTCTTGCCGCGCTGGGAGCTTTTCGGGTACTCGCTATGCATCCCGATTATTGCCGCACAAAATTCTCATGGCGTCGTCATCAAGGTGCGTGGCGCCCCCTTTTGACATTCAATGAAACTGAGTCATCCGTTGAACACGAATTGATCTCTTCACTCCTTGATTTACTTCATTGTGATCCAAAGAAGCATCCATCCCTAATGATCCCTGAATCGCTGACATTGGCAGGCATTGAAAACAGACGCCGGTGTTTTCAACGCATTTGCAACGACGCAAACTATGCTAAAAGATTGAACGCGGATTGGCTCAGTTCCGTCGCATCTGATGCTACAAACCCAGAAGCGATTTCGCAAATGCAAACATCTCGCCGCGACTATCACTCAATTGCAATTGAAGGCTTGATAGATTCGACATCCGCGACTCACCTGCAACGAACTTTATTTGACGTATGGGATTATGCCGATCCGATCGCGGGAGCTTCATTGCACCTTGAACCTCGTGAAGACAGGAGACATGCTTATCAATGGCACACTCCAAGCGGCGACCCAACGCGAAAATCAACTGGTGGCATGATCGGTGCAAACCGACTCGCATTGGAAGCTTGGCCACTTTTTCAATCGCTACCCCTGAAGGACCGGTTGGTGACCACCGGCTTCACTGGCCTACGTGTAAGCAATACGAAGTTCACTTGGCCAGTATGGACTAGCCCCATTTCGTCTGAAATTCTGAAGACATTACTGTCGCTAAAGGCCATTCAGGATTCGCAAATCACCAACGAAGAATTGATGTCCATTGGAATTGAAGAACTTTTTCAGTGTGATCGAATTCTTGTTGGCAAGACGCCTAATCTGACGTCCGCGCGGGCAGTTCAGCACCAGACATAAACCATTCGCCTGCTAAACAACGGCTCTCTTGCCCTATCACCCATTAAGTTGGGACGAAAAAAATTTACAATTAGTTTTCACCGACAGTCCTCACAACCACGAGTAACCATCCATGTCACGGCAGCCAAAATTTACGGAAAGCGAAGTTCAATCGCTGAAGGCACAAGAAGCAAAGGACTATTGCATCGAACTGATGCAGCAACTCGCCGCTCGCGAGGGTGGGCCGATCTCGCCAGGCGAAGTCCAACTGCAAGAACTCCAATACGAACTAGCTCTCAAAGAAGCCGAAGTCGAAGATAACCGACTTCGCGAAGCCCACGAAACGCGACTGAAAGAACTCGAGCTCGAAATCGAGCGCGAACGCGCCGAACACGCGCGGGCTGCAAAACGGGCCGACGAACAACGGGCTACCTACGCCCAGGTCATCGAACAAGTCGCTCAGTCACAAGAGAAACTCAGCGTCGCGCTTGATCGTGCCACCCGCGAGCACAATGTCAAAACGCAAATGATGCAAGCCGAACATCAATCCCAACGCGATGCCTTGAACGCGGAAATGCAGCAGCTTCACAGCCAGCGCGAGTCGCTGATCAACGAAATCGATCGACTTGCCGAACTCAACTCCGCCGCCGCCGATGTGGATAGTCTGCGTTCGCTGATCGAAGAACGAAAAATTGCCACGACTCGCGAACAGAAACAGCTTGACGAAGAAATTGAATCGATGAACTTCGAGAAAGCGAAAGCCCTCAAGCAAATTCGCCGCGAACAGGAAATGGAGATCGCCGAGATTCAAGCGGATCACCGGAAGCTACTGCTGGACGCGAACAAGGAAACGCTTGACGCGATGCTGACTTCGCTGGGATTCGCGAAACTCAAGCCCGAAGAACTCGAACAGTTGCGAAAGCAGGCGAGCGAACAAGCGGCTTTGCGCGACGACGAGATTGCTCAGATTCGCGAGCAAGCGATCGCCGAACTCAAGCGACAGTTCAATGTGGTTTCTGGCGACCCGATCGATGTGACGGATTTGTTCTATCGCGAAAAGGCTTTGCAGGAAGACAATGCGTTCTTGCAGAAGCAAGTGCAAAAGCTGGAAGCGGAAGTCGCTCGGATGCGAACCCACATCGAGAGCGAATCCGCTCGCGTCGCCACGGCCATCGAAGCCGCTCGCACCAACATTCAAAACAATATCGAACCGGGCGTGAAGCGGTAGTTGTTTTTTTAACCGCAAATCGTATCACGTAAACCGTTACTTGAATTTTCGGTAACCGTTCACAGAGAGCCTGAGAATTTCTAGCCACGAAATGGCACAAAGTATCACAAATTCAGGTCGTCGAAAATTGTAACCGTTCACGGAACCAGAGATCGCATTATGTTTTGGTGTATTGAACTGAGATTTGCGGAGTTCCGACTGCGGTCGGATCAATCACATTTCAAAAAAACATGAACCGCTAAATAACTCGAAGTGAAAACCGATGCCAAGCTGTACGTGCCAAAACGCTTTGCTCTCGGAGAGAGCAGCGACGTTGCTCAGTGTCGCTGCGGCCTCCGGCAGCAAAGCGAGCACACCAGAAAACGTCGCCTGCGATAACTATCTTGCCCCAAAAAACGGGCAACCGATCATCATCAGTTTCCCCGTACTTTCCGCGCGGAATCATCCACGTCGTGAAAGGTTACCGAATATTTTTGTGAGATTTGTGTATTTTTGTGGCTAGAAAGTTTGTGACCGTTCGCGATCAAGCGAACTTCCGATGCGTGAACGGTTAACTTCTCTTAAACTTTTGCAATCGCAGAAGCTTTAACTAAACTCGATTGGTTGATCGCTTCGCTTTCTCGGCGCACTTTGGTTGCTTTCTTGTGGCTTCCTCTCGGCGTCACCAAACTGGCGAAACCTTCTTCACCCACGGATGATAACTAATCCGCATGGCTGCACTTCCAAAACCGCAGCGGAGAATTCCAGCCATGCGAAACACCTATCTCGTTTGTTACGACATCCGCGACCCAAAGCGACTACGCAAAGTCTACAAGACCATGCGCGACTTCGGTGACCATTTGCAATACTCGATCTTCGAGTGTCAGTTCAACCCCGTCGATCTCGCTCGCTGCCGTCACGAGCTTGGCGAGATCATCAACCACCACGATGACCAAGTTCTCTTCGTTGACCTTGGCCCAACCGCCGGTCGCGGCGAGCGAGTCATCGCGGCGCTCGGTCAAGCTTATTCGCCCGTGAACGCGCCGTGTTACGTGGTGTGATGAAGCCGTAGCTTGGATATTCTGAGCGGAGCTTTGCCCGCAAGAACGTAGCTTGGATATTCCAATCCGAGCAAACACACGATGTAGCTTGGACATTCTTGTCCGAGCAT
>JBGSKR010000121.1:0-2259 GCA_041741135.1 Mariniblastus sp. | reverse complement strand
GCGGGAGGCGTGACGAACAGTAACTCCTGATGAGTCAAGTTTGTGTCTTCGCCGCGACAATCTTGCATTTGCTTCCAGCACATTGCAACTGATTCCGATCCCACCGCAAGTGCCGATTCGGGTCTTGTCGCTATCGCTTTGCTGGCGCCTGAACAGCAGCAACTTGATTTTGTTTCTTTGACAACGGGGGAAGTATCGCAACAGGAAGTTTTGCTTGTTGTACAACTCGTGGAAACAAAATCTTCGAAAGATAATTCAACTTTTGATAGAAACCAGCTCGGTGGAATAACATTATGCTGTTTTGCCCAAGCCAATTTTTCTTGATCATTGTGGCAGCAACACGATTGCCAACACTGATCCGCATTCTTGCATCCACAACCACTGGCTTGACACGGAAACGCAACGCTCAAATCTTTTTGCACAAAAATCGGCAACGGCAAATAGGTCGTTTGCAACACCACGCAACACACGGCCAAAATCACGATCAAGGATCGCAATTTTGAGACTCGGTGGTAGCGAAGTGAGTAAAACACAGGAGGGGCTGAGAATTGTGAGGGATGCGGCGAAAGAAACGGGAGGAAGGGGAACGGCAAAGAAAACCCTGTTTTCATCTTAGCAAAATGCTTTTCCTTTGCCACCAAATCATACCCAATTCACCGTGACATTTTGTCGCACCTTAATTCAAAAAAACCACATTGAAGTTCAGACGAGATGCCCATTTTCTTACCTCCATGTTCTTACCAAAAAAAGACAGGAACTAGAGATGGTAAGAACATTGAGGTAGAAGATAAACAACTGTTAACTTGTCGCGTAACCGTTCACGGTGATTTTGAAAAATGTCGTTTATCGACATGGTTCGTAGCCGAAGTCGTGAGACTTCGGTTTTATCTTTTTGTAGAGTTTCCGAACTCTCACGAGTCCGGCTACGATCCGTGAACGGTTACCTTTTCGCTAACAGTTCGTCGCCCCCGTGCTGGTGGTCAGGTCGAGACCAAACGCCTGCTTTCACACTTGTTCACCCGCAATTGAAGTTTCTCAAAACGCCCTCTAAAATGTTTGGCTCATGGTAGAAACGGCCACGCAGCAAGGGATCGCCGAACTATTGTTCGCGCTGCCCAAGAAACTTGTCGGGCGGTCTGAATTTCAAGCTTGCGTTCGTTCGCTGAAAAACGAACAGTACGCCACCTTCGATTCAGTCTGGGGTTCGTCGTGCGCGCTGCTCACGTCCGCTCTGGCGTCCGATTTTAAAAATGTGCTGGTCGTCGTTCCGGATAATAAACAGCTTGATGATCTGCTCGATGATCTGTCAACGTTTTACGCGGGATTGGTCGAACGTTTTCCAGCCTGCGTTCCCGGACTGAATTCATCGGTGACCGTCGATCTGGAATACGGTGATCGGCTGCGATTGATCAAGTCGCTGGTCGCGGGCGACGCCGGTTCGATCATTGTTGCCACGGTGCCGGCGCTGCTTCAATCCGTGCCCTCGCGACGATCAATCGAAGGGCACTCGCGTCGTTTGACGGTCGGTGACCGGTTGGATTTGGCAGAATTTCAATCGTGGTTGCTCGGACAAGGTTTTCACGAAACGACGGCGGTTGAATTGCCCGGCGAGTTTTCTGCGCGCGGTGGCATTTTTGATGTGTTCGCTCCCGATTGGGCGGGGCCGATTCGCATCGAGTTCTTCGATGATGAGATTGAAACGATGCGTCAGTTCGATGGTGCGACTCAGCGTAGCAACGCCGACATTCGATCGGTCGAGATTACCGTGCTCTCAGCGGCTTTCAAAGACACCGGCCACCTGATCGATTTTCTGCCAGAAGAAGCGCTAATCCTCCAAGTCGAACCGCATCAGTTGAACGATCATGCCGCTCGCTTCATCGAACGCAGCACCCGCATTGACGATTTGTTTTCGTGGGAAGACGTGCTATCAAAATGGGCCAAGCATCCGACGGCATCCGCTAGTGCTGTAAGAGAAGGGCATCTGGGAGCCGTCTTCCAACTCCCAATTGATTCAGTCGACCAGTTCAGCGGCGACATCGGCGATCTGCGGATGCAAGTCGAACGACTCGGACGCGATGCAGCGGGTCACGAATGCAATGTGTTTGTGTTGGCGCGAGTCGAAGGCGAACTGCCTCGCGTGCGAGAGATTTTAGGCACGACGGGATTAGCTAGTAGCGGTCGGTTGCACTTGGGCGTCGGTTGTGCGCACGGTGGTTTTCGTTTGCGGGATGAACACACGGTCGTCGTCGGTTGCGATCA
>JBGSKR010000120.1:0-4259 GCA_041741135.1 Mariniblastus sp. | reverse complement strand
GTCCGCCACGTGCTGAATTGCCTGGTCGCCAACGGCGTGACCATGGGTATCATTAATGACCTTGAACTTGTCGACGTCGAGGAACAAAAAAGCGATCAGTTGGCATTTCTTGATCGAAACTTCCAAGAAGCTGCCCAGTCTATCATTGAGATAGCGGCGATTATATAAACCGCACAAGCAATCACGATACAACTCATTGTCTGCGTCGCGCTTAGGAGCTCTCGCTGCTGCCATCTGACTGAGTTGATTTTCCAGCGCGACTGCTTCTAGCAATATTTTTGCTTCGGTTACAAGCTCTTCACTCGATACGCTGTGGCCGATATTGAAGGAGAGCAGGGCTGAGTACTCGCCGACGCGTTCGCCAACCTGTTCGATGATCGCTTCGGCTTGTTGTTCGCCGAGTCCCATTTCTATTTTCAGGAATCGGGCCCACTCTTTCACAGCATCGGAGAACTTCGTGGCGGTTGTTTTACTGGAAAACAACATTTCTGCTCCTTGACTGGCGGCCTGCAACGCAATTGCCAGACGTCGATTCGGTACATTGGCGACAGGTGCAACACGATCGTGATGATGGCGGAGCGCATCACCAAAACACTCACGCATTCCCCAAATTTCAAGAACGCGAGTGGTGACCTCAACATGAGAGAAGCCAAAGTGACTGCGTTCTGCGCCGGCGACGTTCGGAAACTTGGCCCGATCGAGAACCTGCTTTAGATAGTCGCCGGGCGCTTCGGAAAGCATGGCCAAGATGCCGATGTCTTGCATCATGCCCGCCAGGAAATAGGACGTTGGCTGAGCGTCTTTGATTTGTTCGGCAATCAACTCGGCAATCACTGCTTGAGTCAGCGAGCTCCGCCAATGTTCTTGAAAAACGGGAGTTAGTTGAGATTGCTCTGTTTTATGTTGGGATAAATGGAAGCTGAGAATCAGCGTTCGCAAGAGGGTCAAACCCAGTTTGGGCACTGCTTCCTCGACGGCTTCGATTCGGTTTCGAAAACCAAACAGAGCGGAGTTCACCGTCTTGAGAATCTTACCGCTGATGACCGGATCATTCCGTAGAATACGGCAGACTTCCGCATAGTCCGGTTGCGGCTGTTGAGCAATCTGCACCAACTTCAGTGCGACCTCAGGCAGGGTTGGCAGTTTGTTGCTGTTGGCGAACTGGTCCACGGAAAACGGAGGACGTGCGGGTGGAAATTGAGTTGCGTTCACGATTCCGATCCTGAAAATAGTGTGTTAGCAGTAGGCAGGAAGGTATTGTCAAAACATAGTTCTCTTAGCCGAGAGCGACGCGATGGAAGAATCGTCCGTTCCTGGCTTTAAATGTTTCGACCTCGGCACCAACGTTTGCCTGATGTGACCTAAGGATTCTCTTTGTTGTTCTCTCACGCGGTTTGATTGACGTGACCATTGAGATCGAACGATGGCAACTTGCCAGCGAGTTCGAGTTTGGTAGCTTCCTCACGGATTTGCTCGAAGCTTGAACGTAGCTTTTCTAGAAAATGTACCGCTTCATCAAAATTCTTCTCACCCAGCCGGACTGAAATAAAATGCAGCAACCGAGCAATATTGTGTGACAACTCGTATTCGTCGGGTTTCAGTCCCGCATGCAGCGCCAGAATCACACGCTGCGCATCAATAATTTTCTCCGCAAATTGAATCTTGTCGTCCGCCTTGTGGGCGGCCTGCGCCTGCCGTGCCGAAACGATGGCTCGGTCGTAAAGAGCGAGCAGCATATCGATTCGTGTCCAGCCGTTAAACATGGATCGCATTTGATAGGCGTCGTTGTACATGGAAGGGTTCAGGGAAAAAGGGGAAAGGTTTTGGAGAAAGGCATGTCAGGAAAGATTTCCGTCAGCGATTCGGTAAACTCATAGTTCGCTCGTTGCGGTCAAGTCTCTACTGTTGGCGACCAAGTTGTGCGGTTACGAAACTCGACGTCGACTGTAGCTCTCCAAGGATTCGTTCAAGTGCCGCAAACTGCTGAATCAGGTAGTCAGTCTTCGATTGGCTGATCGCATTGACGCGAGCGATCGAAGCGTCGATCGACTCAATTCGAGAATCAAATCCCTGATTGATGGTGCCCAAACTGCCTGTCGATGTGTCGAGAAAGCGAGAAAGATGCTGATCTAGCCGCGAGGTCAATCCGCGGTTGATGGTCATTTCGCCTTCGATGCCAGCCACAATTTGAGATGGATCAAGGGTCACACGGAGTTGTAAATCGGCGGTGTTTTCGTTGTTCGCATCGCCAATCAGCACACGTCCATTGCCGGTGGCCACTTCTGTTTTTCCATTGACGATAAAACTACCAGCGACATCAACACCAACACCGGTCTCGGTGCCAACCAAGCCCAGATCCGAAAGTGCAGAGCCACTAAAGCCGGTGATGCTGGCGTTGCTGCCATAAGCATCGGTGGTGATTTTCAGTTTCCCGCCATCGACAGCAACGGTAACGTCGTGGGTGCCAAGTGCTGGAGCCGCGTTGATGATCGATTGCAGTTCCGCTGCCAGTTGCTCTTGTGTGTAAGTACCTTCGCTGAGCTCAAGTGTTCCCGTTTCGCGTCCGTCAACTTTCAGTTGGATCTGCTTGTTAGTGCTGTTGATGATGATGGAACCAGCAAGGCTATTCGCGGCAGTGACCGTGGCACGCTCGGCAGCTTGGGTAATGTCAACCTGAATTGCGCTCGTGGAGTTCTTGGTTTTGTTGCTGCCGATCAGGAATTCAATCCCCGCGTTGGTGCTGTTGCCGCTCATGCCGAAGAGTTTGGGAACATCATCAGGATTGATGCCTTCCACCTCACCGTTGAGCACGGCGTTGAGTTTATTGGAATCAAGATTCAATAAACCGCTATTGCCAATCGTGATACCAATTTGTGAGAAGCGGTTCAGACTCGAGCCTAAACCTGCGACCGTGGACGTCATCATCGAACCGAGTTCATTTTTCAACACGGAAACGCTGCGATTGCCCAACAACGGACTTGCTTCGTTGGTCTCCGTGTTGAATTTAGTTTGATCGTTGATGAAATTCATCAAAGAGTTATACTCGTCGACAAACTCCTGAACCGCCGTGGTGGCAGCGCTGTTGTTCCGCGAAACATTGATCGTGACGTCTTGATCGAGGTCAATGGAATTGAGATTCAGCGTAACGCCTTCGATCAATCCTTCGACTTTGTTGGTGCTGTACTCAGAAACAATCGCCCCCGGCCCGGAACCCAGCTGAATGATGGCGTTGGCTGCGGACTGAACATCAATTCCGGAGAAATCGGGTTGGACGGCCGAGCCAGAACTAGCGGCAAGATTGTTAGTAATTGAGATAGCATTATCGACGCCGGTAAACTTCGATGTCAGCAACAACCGATCAGTACCGGATGCCTGGTCTCGAACGATCGATGCCGAAATGTCACTCGATTGCGAATTGATGGCTTGGGCCAAACCGCTAACGGTGTTGTTCGTACCGTCGATGGTGATCTCGGTAGCAGGTCGATCACCGACCCTTAGTGAGAAAGTGCCCTGCGTGATTTCGGCTGACGAGCTACTGAAGCCTGCTGATCCGATTTGGTGAGCTTTCGCGCGCGAAGTAACTCGCAGATTGTAGCTGCCTTCGGTGGCGCTGCTGCTCGCAGTTGCCGTAATGATGTTTTCGTGACTCGACGAAACGGTGCGTCCGGAAAATGCGTTACCGGTGGTTCGGTTCAGTTGCCCCATTTTGCTTTTAAGGCTAAAGAGTCTCGACTCGATGCCTTGAAATGCAAGTTGCTGAATTTCAATTTCGGTTTTTTTGGCTGTCAGGCGATCAACCTGTTGACCTTGTAGCGCAACCAGACCTTCGATGATCTTGGCGGTATCGAGACCGCTAATAAGTCCGTCAATGGTGGCCATAATAATTCTTTCTCAACAGGGCGAGGAGGATCAGCCCTGCGTGATCTATCGTGATCCAAGTGGGGGGCCATGCAATTGGAAGGATGGTTTTACGGATGTAACGTTTGTAGCGGAGCCAAGTTGGTGATGCAGCTTCAACTCATTGGAAGAATAGCTCTTCGTTTATCGCTGTAAGTCGAATTCTAAATTTTCAAGGGAATTTGCGGACAAACTCGAAACCTCCATGCGATCGATCAGTAGCCCGACGCGCCAGCGAGGATGCCGCAAATCACGCGATTCATGGCTTTGCGTACGCGTTGGGTTATTGAACACTGACAACTTCAAAAACTTGAGCGTTGGGCTGAACTTGCGCGATGCACAAAAAATGCGAGGGGAGAAGA
>JBGSKR010000119.1:0-4823 GCA_041741135.1 Mariniblastus sp. | reverse complement strand
AAGTCGCTTTCATTGCTTCGATGCTCGCCGAAATGATGGGGCTCGATGGCGAACTCGCCAAGCGCTGCGGCTTGTTGCACGATATCGGCAAAGCGGCCGATCACGACATGGAAGGTGGGCATCCGAAAATCGGAGCCGACTTGCTGAAGCGTTATGGCGAAGGCGAAGAAGTCGTCCACGCGGCCCTCGGACATCACGATCAGATTTTGGTCGAGTTCCCATACACGGTCATCGTGGCCACTGCCGACGCTTGCAGCGCCTCCCGTCCCGGAGCGCGACGCGAGTCGCTTGATCGGTACATTAAACGCATGGAAGAACTCGAATTGATCGCCAAAGAGTTCAAAGGTGTCCGTCAAGCGTTTGCAGTTCAAGCTGGTCGCGAAGTCCGCGTGATTGCCAGCGCTCATGATACCGACGACAACCGCGCGGCAAAAATTTGCCGCGACATTGCCGACGCCTATCAAGAGCGGTTGACTTATCCGGGCGAAGTCAAAGTCGTTGTCATCCGCGAATCGCGGTTCACCGAGTTGGCGAAGTAGTCCCTTAACTGACTCCGTATCAGTAGCCGGACTCGTGAGAGTTCGGTTCCCTGCCCCACAACCGAAGTCTCACGACTCCGGCTACGCAACCGAAAGCACAATCCATGCGAATTCTCTTTATCGGCGATATTGTCGGCAAACCCGGTGTCGACATCGTCGTCGAAGCCGTTCCTGGATTGCGTCGGCGCGAATCGATCGACCTCGTGATCGCCAACGGTGAAAACGCCGAAAAAGGTTCCGGCATCACTCCGGCGATCTATCGCAAACTGATTGCCGCCGAAATCGATTGTGTCACGCTTGGCGATCACATCTATCGCAAAAAAGACATCATCTCGATCCTCGAAACCCAGGACAACATCGTCAAGCCCGGCAATTATCCAATCGAAGCGCCCGGCAAACCGTGGACGATTGTTAAATCAAGCACGGGTCGTCCGGTGGCTGTATTCTCGCTGATGGGGCGCGTGTTCATGAAGCCCGTCGATTGTCCGTACCATGCCGCCGACCGTATCCTGGCTGAAATTCCCGCCGACGTGAAGATTCGATTTTGCGATTTTCATTCAGAAGCCACCAGCGATAAACAATTGATGGGGCGTTATCTCGATGGCCGAGTCACGGCAGTTTGTGGAACGCACACCCACATTCCGACGGCTGATGAACAAGTCCTTCCGGGTGGAACGGCTTATATTAGTGACGTTGGTATGACAGGGCCGCATCACAGCATCCTCGGTCGCAAGATCGAAAGTGTGCTGGAAGCGACGCTGACCTTCCGCCCGATTCCATTCGACGTGGCGACTGACGACGTGCAAATCTCTGGTGTGGTCATCGACGTCGATCCGCAATCGGGCAAAGGCCAAGGCATCCGCCGAATTAAAATCGACGAGCGACTTGCCGCCGAACTGTCCGACGAGTTCGATGAGTAAGTATCTTTGTACGATGGATATTCCTATCCGTCGCTCCCTAAGTACGATGGATATTCCTATCCGTCGCGAGCCAAACTTCTGATCGTCTTGATCTGAATGTTTTCGTTCGGAGGAGAATCTTCAACCCAACAAGTTTGGCATTCGCCAGCGGATAAGTTTGCCGCAAAAGTGCTCAGGGAGCGCGAAGGTTCAGTTGCCCATTCGCAATTTTAAATATCCGAAATTCTTTTGCGAACTTTGTGCCTTTTCGTGGCAAAGGTCAGTCGCGTCACGAATCAGTTTTAAACTTAATTCGTGTCAATTAGTGAGATTCGAGGCGAAACCTACCTACCAACGTGCTATCAAAATCCGGCTGCTCTTGCCCCCCGCTTAGGAAACCGCTACTTTCCCCGCCGCAGGAAATCCGGCAGCCAATATTGTCCGTCAAGTTTGCAAACAGCACAGGATCAAGGATGATCAAAATCCATCAACGAAGAACGGCACATGCCATTACTGGTTTGTTCGCCGCCGTATTGATCGTTAGTTTTTCCGGCTGCTTCGGCGCGATGGCGCAATTGGCCTATGTTATCAAGGGGTATGATACACCGGCCAAGTACAACGGACTGACGGGAAAACGCGTCGCCATTGTCTGCGTTTCGGACGCATCGGCTTATGGTTCTGACCCGCTGACCTACACGGTTGCCAAAGCACTTGGTCTTAAACTTGCCCAAGGCGTGAAGAAAATCGAAGTCGTTCCGCACGCGGAGATTGAAAACTGGATCGACCAAAATGGTTGGGATGAAGCAAGTTTTGCTGCGCTCGGAAAGGGCGTGAATGCCGATCGCGTGATCGCAGTTGAAATTGGCGGTTACTCAATTCATGAAGGATCGACGATCTACAAAGGCAAATGCGAACTAACGGTTTCCGTTTTTGATCTCGAAGGTGACAAGGGCGCCAAAGTTGCATACGGGTTCGGCCCCGAGGAATATTCATTTCCGAAAAACGGTCGGCCAGCGATTCAGTCCAGCGACCGCCAATTTGAAGCCTTTTACCTTTCTCGCTTAACTCAGCGAATCGCCAACCATTTCCTTAAACACGACCGACTCGATTCGTACGCCGAAGACGCAATGGATTTCTGAAGAAGGCTCAACCCTGAAACTAGTTGGGTAGGATGGAAATGGGTTAAAAGTTATCAGGCTGATCATCAACATTTTCTAACCCAGCCATCTTCTAACCCAAGCTCAATAAGCAACACGATCTGCGAAGACATCGGGAAGCTGCAATTAAGATCCCGTTCACTTCGTCATCAACAGCTTATGAAATTGACGAAGAAATTCGGGATGGGCTGGCCAAGCTGGACCGGATACGAAATTACCATCCGTAACCGCGTCATCCATCTGCAAAGCCACATACTCCGCGCCAGCCGCTCTGACCTCGGGCGCGCACGCGGGATAAGCTGACACCTTTCTGCCGGCAACCACTCCTGCCGCCGTCAACAACTGCGCACCATGACAAATCGAGGCTACAGGCTTGTTGGCGGTACAAAATTCTTGAATCAAGCCGATGACCTGCGCGTTCAGACGAAGGTACTCCGGAGCTCGACCACCGGGCAGATACAAGCCGTCGTAATCGCCACTTTTGATATCCGCGAAAGTCGCATTGAGTGTGAACTGATGTCCGCGTTTTTCAGAGTATGTTTGGTCGCCTTCGAAATCGTGGATCGCGGTTGCGATGGTGTCTCCAGCTTTCTTATGCGGGCAAACCGCATCGACGCTATGTCCCATTGCTTGCAAGGCTTGGAAAGGAACCATGTTTTCATAGTCCTCGACAAAGTCGCCGGTAATCATCAGAACCTTAGCCATCGTAGTCTCATTTCGTTGGATCGATTTGTTGGAATATAGAATCAGTCTCGAAACTATTTCGGTCGGGATGGACATTCCTGTCCGTCCACTTTCCCACGTCGGACAGGAATGTCCAACGTACAAATCGGAAAGTTATTTCGGGGCTGATCCTTTACAACCTTCCGTGACAAACTTGAGTTTAATGCAGTTGGCTTCTTTGAGCCACGTCCTCAACATTCCTGCCGCATTCCAGGCCGGTTTTGTTTGCGGATCACTGGACGTTTGCAAGCCAAATTGATAGACTGCGAGCAGAACTACTGACGCAACATACGTCCGCCACCGTAGCTTCAATTGGTAGAGCACTTCATTCGTAATGAAGGGGTTGCGAGTTCGACTCTCGCCGGTGGCTTATTCAAAACGCCCGAAAAACTCTTGTTTCTCCGGCGTTTTTCTTGTTTTGGCTTGGCTTGGCTTGTTTAACTCGCCCCCGATTCATTAGTTTGGCGAAACGTCGGCGGCCTGCCCGCCAAAACGTCGTCACGCCAGTTGTCCAACGCATCCCCAGCCTTGATATAATTAGCCTTGCTCATAAGGTCTATCGTTAATTGTTGGGTCAAGAAAATGAATCTGGAAACCATTCGAGAGTGGATCAATCATCAGCCATTTGAACCGTTTATGCTCAAACTTTCCAATGGCGATACTTTCGAAGTTCGTCATCCCGAAAACATCGCGCTGACTAAAACTAAAATCTTGCTCGGCTATCCGGAAACTGATCGCGCCGTTCACGTTGCATTGATTCACATCAACAGCATCGGAGCACTACAAAAAGTCTAAATCGGTTTGTGATTCAATCCGAATTCAATTTGTCGCCAGTTTCCGAGTCGATCAGTTCTAGTCCAACGCCCGAGCCGCGGTCGGGGGTAAGTCGGTAGACGCGGTTGGCGTGGCGGATGAAGTGGTTCACGTCATGGTGGCTGATCATTAAAACTTGGAAACCGAGCGCGGTGCCGGCCTCCTGAACGATGCGGGTCAACTTAGGAACGAGGTCGGGAGCAAGCCAGCAGTCTTGTTCGTCGAGAACCAAGAATTTCCGATGGCGGCGTTCGTCGAGCGTGGCGATCGCCATCATTCTTAAGCCGACAGAAACGACATTGGCAACTGAACCGCCTTGACCTTTCAAAATATCTTCTTCATTGCCGTCGCGAACGATGGAAAATTCAACACTCGCGGCGTCGCGTTTGAAACTGCACTGGGTTTTAAATTCGATGGGTTGCTCGAGGACTTCTTGAAGTGCCTTGCTCATCACGCTTTCGATGCGATTGAGTTGCTCGCGAAAAATATCGTCGCTCAGTTTCTCAAGCGCCGCAGTGACTTGATCGGCAATGTCGAGAAACGCGTCGACGTCGGCCAGTTGTGCAACGAGAGTCGCGTGTTGTGCGGCAAGTTCGTCTCGCTTTCCTTCCAGTTTATGGGCGCGACGCCCGAGTTCGGTGAGTTGGATCATGAGTGGGCGGATTCGGATTTGGGTAGGAATGGTCGGACAG
>JBGSKR010000118.1:0-2936 GCA_041741135.1 Mariniblastus sp. | reverse complement strand
ACGCCTTTGGCCGTTCCCGTGCGACGATATTGGCAAATACGCTGACAAGTGTATTGCGATGATCGTTCTCACGACGCGGACCCGCCGAAGAAAAACCTTGGCATGGCGGCCCACCGACAATAACGTCCGCTTGCGGCAATTCGATTTGCTCGTCGATTTCAATAGCGCGACAACTCTTGCCATGATTTTCAGCGAAGGTATTAATCGCCGCACCGAAATGATCCGCACCGCAGATTGTCTCAAAGCCAGCTTCGTGAAACCCGAGTGTAAGTCCGCCGCACCCACAAAATAGATCAATGGTCGAGTATTGACTCCGTTGGTCCATCTGTCGTCCCAGTCGTTGAATTTATGGTTTTGATACTGGTGAATTGTACTGAAAGTTGGAGACTACCCGACGCCAGGAAACCGAATAATTCGCGGACTGTGTGAGGGCAACTCCTCGGTTGGGCCTTGCAATAATTTTTCGGGAAGTCCGACGAGTTCTTCAATTTCAGACGCCGACCAGGGCAATTGGGATAGCAACACGTCTTTTGCCGTTGGACCTGTTGAAACCAGCAATTCAAAACAGCGTGTCAAGAACAACGGTTGTTCAATCGCCAATTCATCATCAAGTGGCTCGCGACGCCGCCAACCTCGTCGTCCAAGATTGATCCACAAACGGTGCGCAAGATCTTCATTCAATACTCCAAGATCCTCGCACCGGCGAACCATTAATGCGACCGAGGTACACCAACGTTTTTTTTGCGCGAGAAATGCGTCCAGCGTTAGTGAATTAAGTTCCTTCAGGAATGTTTTGGCTGGCAGCAAAAACGCGCCCGCGAAGCGGTTGGCCTGCAACTCAATCTGCTTGAAATCTGTTTTTGAGGTCAGTTGTTGCGAACGAATATGGCGATGGAGAACGAGATGCCCAAGCTCATGCGCAAGATCAAATCGAGAACGTACGGCACACTCTTTGTCAGACGAAAGCACTACCATAGGATGTTTGTTGTGATCTGCCCAATATGAAAACGCATCAAGACGATCGGAATCAAGAAACTGCCGAGCCGTGACCACGCCATTGTTTTCGGCCAAGCGAACCATGTGAGGAATTGGCCCATCGCCAAGTCCCCAATGCCGCCGAACCTTGGTCGCAATGTCGTCAATATCGTCGCCACTGACCTTTAAAACGTCACGTGTTGAAACGTCCGGCACATTGATTACAGGAAACTCGATGGAGGTCGCAAGGTAGTCAACAATTTCCTGCAACCATTCGAGCCGACGTTCCGCACGCAAACGAGAACGCTTCAGCGTTGAGGCAAAAGAACGGTAAAATACAGGGGCATCAACGCTGTGAATCTCTGCCAGAAAGTGTTGCTGAGGGAGGTTCATTGCATCCGCGATTCGCTGCAATACCAGAGGCGATGGAGTCTGCTCTGCTCGTTCATATTGTGAAATCGCAGCGCGCGTAACTCCTGCCAGTTCAGCTAGCGCAGCACCGCTCATGCAGCGAGCTTCCCTTGCCCCTCGTAATCGTTCGGGTCGAAAGTTGGGTGTTCCGCTACGCATTACCCGTTATCCACATTGCTGCGAACCTTCAACTTTGGAACTGCCAAATCTGCAACCGACTCTGTCTCGACTGATTCTTCTGCGGTAGGCACTCCGCTGTAAAAAGACAAATCAATTTCACCGGGGTGATAGTCACTCAGGTCAGGCAAGGGGAAGCGTACCACTACAAAATCCGGTGCATCCACGTCCAAAGCCGCGTGATGAAGAAGCACCGCGTAAAGATGCGGGTCTTGGATATTTAGCTTCGGCGCCAATTCCTCAAGGCCGGGCAGGTACATTTGTTCCTGCTCTTTTGCATACCGAACTTTGTAACCAGCGGATCGGAGCGGAGTCTCGTGATTTCTATCGGTGGATTGTGTAAGGCGAATGCGGCCGCTCGTCATTACGACGTGACGCCAGAACCCTGGCTCCTCAGTAATAACTTCAATCAGCCGGCTCTTTGCTGCATCGCGCAGCCGAGATTCAACATGAGCGCGGCGAGGCCAAGGCATCAGGTTAAATCGCTCGTCGTCGCCGATCGGCTGCGAGTCCACAGAGAATTGAGCGCTGGCGTAGGCATCAAGAACGCCCTGATAAAGGGCGGTCAGTGACGTCGGCGAAACATCCGCCTTGAAGACTTCAACTGGATCCATAATTGGGGACTCACGATCTGGAGGAAAGTAACTTAACGTCGATTGTCGGCGTTTTTGTAAAGTTATCGGTCTTTTCGGTTCAATGCAAGTGGCCAGCGAGGAATTTTTTGCCAGCAAAACGTATTGACCGATCGAGGCAAACCGATGGGCGCCCAAGAATTGATCACGGCCATGACAACCAGCTTGCCCAACTCGACCCGGGCACGGGACCACTTCGAAAACAGGCGATCGCGGGAGCGGCATGCACGAAGTATCAATTCGATAAGGTGCTTAAGAATCTGCAGGTTAGTTTGAACATCGTTCGCTCAAACGACCCGAAACTGAAAAACGATTTCTGGTTGTCGATGCGGGAAGTGCATCTGGACATTGTGCAGGAGAGTTGTCAGGCGACTTGAAAGAAATCAAATGCTGCGGCTGGCAGCCACAGCACCGCCACTGGTTCCAGTGAACAGTGCGGCGAGTCACTCAATGACCTCCCGGCCCACATCTTCACCAAAGTCGACTTCACCGTGCAGGTGCGACGGCTTGCAATCCATCAGTAAATCGTCCAAACGAATGCTTGTTCGTTTCAACGGATGAAAGACCAGCTGGCCACCGCGAACTTCAAAATCCACATCAGCACCCTCGCAGACTTTCATCTGAGCTGCGATCGCGGCCGGAATTCGCATTGCCAGACTATTGCCCCACTTTTGAACCGTTGCCATCAATCGTGCTCCCAGACTGTTTAAACATTGAGTATACGCCAGACGGACCGCACTG
>JBGSKR010000117.1:0-4006 GCA_041741135.1 Mariniblastus sp. | reverse complement strand
ATACACCATGCGAATGAAGATGATTTTTTTTCCATAGGCCCACGTACACATTTCTCGCCAAAGCACCGGGTTATCCCAGACCTCGCGGCTGCGCAGATTCGCGATTCGCGATCGATCATCAACATGCATCCCGGTGTTCGCGACACCGGTTGCATCCGTTGCGACCTGACCGGTAAACAAATCGATCTCGACGGCGGATTTTTCAGCTTTATCATGAGAGCGAAGTTCGCGATTGGGATTCCAGCGTCGGACTTTCCAGATGCCAATCAGACACAATATCGCTCCGGAAAAAACGGCTACAATCAGGAATGGCAGTACGTCTCCTGACCAATTGCGAGAAGCGGAAGGTCCGCTGGCGGCTAAAATTGCGCGCCATGGGCTGGCGCTGCCGGCGACTTGTTCAGCGGACAGGCCCCACAGTTGAAGCGGGCTGAGCGCGACGGCTTCCCACAATCCAATCCAGAACAGAATGGCGATCCCAACCAAGGCCAACGTTTGAAACGTCTTCTCCCGCCACAACGCCATGAGCGCCCCGAGGCTGCCGGTGGCAAATGCAGTGGCAGCGGTGACCGCAAACGTCCAGCCGACTTGGGAAAAGGACGTCCCCCCAAACAAGACAATCAACATGAAAATCGGCAGACTGGTCAGCAACATCACGCCGACATTGAGCAGACTGGCGAACAATTTCCCCAGCACCAATTCGCTATTCGAAAGCCGACTCATTAGCAGGAGCACCAGCGTTTGCCGATCTTTTTCGATCGCAATGTTGCTGGCGGCGGACATGGCTGCGAGGAACAGAATCAGAGACAATTGGAGCGGAGCGAGAATCTGAAACAGCAGCGAGCCAAAACGTGACATGTCTCCCACGTTTTGAATGACTTGGGTACCATTGAGGATCATCCAAGCCGTACAAATCAACAACAGCAGCGACAGCCCGTAAACGGATCGCATGATATAATGCCGAACCCGTCGCGGAGAAACGACTGCTTCGCGTGTAAAAACCGGCCCGATCAGCAAACTAGACTCCAAGTTTCAAAAAACGAACTCCCAAATCAGAGGCTGCGGCAGTTGCCCAAGTGGTTGAAATTGCTGTCAAGCCTGCCCTAGCCCCCTACCTGTTGAATGTCAGCATAATCGCCAGCAATCGGAATGGCGAGGTGTCGGAAAAATTTAGACTTTTTCCAAATAAAAGCCACGATAACGCGCATCCCTATTACCACGCGGGTGAGAAACTCATCATGGAACCTGATTCAGCCGAATCCGCGAAACTGACGCTCGATGTGGGAACGGTCCAAGCCGTTTACGATCAGCACGCGCAATCGCTGGAAAGATTCCTGCTGGGAGTATTGAGGAACGACGCTGCGGCAGCTGATGCGCTTCAAGCTACCTTCATCAAATTGATGGAAAAGGGTCATACAGTGCAAGACCCGGCAGCGATGAAGTCTTGGCTGTTCCGAGTCGGTTTCAACGAAGCGATGTTGGTTCGGCGGCGTGAATCGATTGGTCGTAAGCATTCCGAAGGGGTCGCGTGGCAGTGTGAGATTCGCAACCACGATGGCTTTAGCAGCCGCATCGGACAAGGCGTCGATCAATTGTTACATGACGAAGAAATGGAGATTGTCCGATCTGCCCTCAATGAGCTGTCGGACGTTCAGCGAGAGGTTGTCGAAAAACGAATTTACGAAGGTCTCAAGTTTCGCGAAATTGCGGATGAACTGGATGTGCCGCTGGGGACCGTGCTTGCCCGGATGCAGTCAAGCCTGAAGAAATTAAAACCCATTCTCGTCGACCGAACGAATCGAGAAACTTAAAAAGGCGTAGCGGTTTCCACTGAAAACTCAAAGAGGCGTAGCTACGGTTGCCAAACCGTGGTTTCCATTTAAAACGATTTAGCGACGGCGACTAGGCCGCAGTTTCCACTCTCTGGCACGAGCAGCTACTAAAATAAAACGACCCGGCAGCAAATTGTTTGCCAACTAATCTTATTCACTATCTCATCCACCAATTAACTAACCATACTTCCATTATTTATGTTACGCGACACTCATCCAAATTCTGACAATTCTCACCAACACGATCTTGATTGGTGGGCCTTCCGCTACATTGCCGACGAGCTCGATCCGGCTGACCGCGATGCGTTTGAGCTTCGATTGACTAATGATCAATCTGCCCGAGATGCAATTGTCTCGGCAATGGAAGTTTCACAAAAGATTTTTGCCGCCGGTAATTTCCTTGCTGCTCACGAGCATCTCGCGGCTCGCAATTACTCGGTCAACAGCCATCGCGTCGATCAAGCGGTCGATGATGCTTTGGCGCAATCAAAATCCTTGATGGGGGAACCTTCAACTCGCCTCGGTGAAAGCGGCACGGATTCCGTCGCGGAAACTCGCTCGGATTACCGCGTACGATGGTCGTCAGTCACTGCGGTTTCTGCTGCGGTTTTACTGTTAGCCGCCGGTGGCTATTGGTTCAGCCAAAATTCTCCCTCGGCTGCTTCTACCAACAATCAAGTTGCCAAAGGTTTTGGGCAGCCTGCCGAAAGTTCGTCAAAAGATCTCGCTGCCAAAAGCGTTGACGATGTAGATTCGATTGGCCACGACGCCGACGGCACGCCCGTCTTAGCCGCTGTCTGGGTGGAGTCGCTCGACACTTCCGTGGATTCGTTTTTGGCCGACACTCGCGAAGCAGAATCCGCTGTCCTCACTGATGTTGTCTATTTTCCCGAAGCAAGTAACGAGGAATGCGAATGGCTGTGGACGGCTTTAGATGGCCTGGAGTCGTCTGACGCTGAATCGGCGAGTGAAACTGACGCGGAATCCAATGATATGGATCGAGATGGCGTTGTGCCAAAAGTTGATGAAACTCAAACCGAAGATGAAGATAACCAACAGACCGAACTTAAAAACTGATCAATCCGATCGATGACTTTTCCTCTTTTCCTTAGAGCTGCTGTTTAATGAACCACCCCCTCAAATCTATTTTCGCTTTCTCTCTAGCCGTTGTCAGCCCGTTCCTGAGCGGACTGGTTTTTAGTGGCGTCGTCGCGTTAGATATTTCGGCGTCCGCCCAAACGGTCAACTCCGCACCTGAATTGGTCATTGCGGTTAATCAGGACAAGAAAAAATCAGATCAATCGAAATCGGACAAAACGAAAAGCGATCAATCAAAACAAGAAAAAACGAAGTCCGATCAAGCCACCAAACAACGAACTGAGTCGACGCCCATCGACGGTAAGCGCCGCGACGAGATCATGAAGTTCGTCAGTGAAAATCATCCCGAAATGGTGCGCGTGATCGATTCGTTGAAGCAGAAGAATCCAGAACAATACCAACAAGCATTGCATTCAATTGAAAAATCAATCGACCGTCTCGGTCAACTAAAGTCGGCGAATGATGGGAATTACGAACAATTTCTCGAAGAATGGAAGTTGAATTCGCGCTTCCAGTTGCTTTCCGCTCAGTTGGCTCTCGACGATAGCCCTGCCCGCCGGAAACAGTTGGAAGAGCTGATTGCTCAATTGCTTGACCGGAGGATTTCTCAAAGCGTTTCCAATCGCGAGCGAGTTGCCGAAAGACTTCAGCAAATCGACGACGGTCTCAAAAAAGCTCGCGAAGGTCGCGCCAAAGAAATCCAACGGCGAATGGACGATGTGATTGCCGCCGCCGAGAAAGTAAAAGCAAAACGCGCTCAAGCCGAGCTGGCAAAGAAAGAGGCCGAGCAGCAAAAGTCGAGCGTTGGAAAGCCCAGTGCCAGTAAAGACTCTACCAATATATCTGCCAAAGAGATCGAAAAAGCGACGAAACCCGCCGAAGCTCCTCAGAAACCAGAAAAAAAGTAGAAAAAATTTAGCTTGGGAATCAATAACTGTGAGGAATTCTTCATCCAATGGTTCTAGGTTGGCATTTCCTCGTCTCCTAAGTAACTGAGGGCCGAGCCTCACGACTGATTGAAACTGCCTCTTTCCTTCCGTCACGGCCCTCACTTTTGAGAAGCCCGATATCACGCC
>JBGSKR010000116.1:0-3914 GCA_041741135.1 Mariniblastus sp. | reverse complement strand
CACGACTTCGGCTACGAACCATGTCGATAAACGACATTTTTCAAAATCACCGTGAACAGTTACGAATTCATTTTGACCCCTTTTCAGCAGACGAATCACATGGACGGACAACCCACGCCCAACATCAAAGATGCTCGATTGTTAAACGAACGAACCGAACCGATCAAGCAACTCAGCGGATTCCAGAAACACTTTCGCATCCCCCAATCGGTCAGCCACAGCGACCAACAATTTTTGGGCAAGCTTGCCGCTCCGGAACTTGACGCTGATTTGCAGGCGACATTTGCGGCACTGCGGTCGGCATTTGGATTCAAGCGAAAACAAATTTCTGTCAGCGGCCCCGATGAAGGTGGGGGCATGATCGAAACGCCGCACTTCAATTACGAAATCACAGTCTCGTATCTTGACGATGAACCGTCGAAAATCGTTTGGCGAAAGATTATTTCCGGCATTCGTGACCCGGAAAAACTTTATTCACCCGAATTCGTGAAAGTCTTCGGAACTCAGTTTTCCATTTTGGAAATGGCACTTTCCGGGAAGCTGGATATCGAATCGATTGTCGATCTGGTCGAGGACGCGGAATCGGACACCGTTAGCGTCAATTACGATATGGAAGTGACTTGGTGCGAGATTCAAGTTGCTGGCTCAATCGCGGCGGTAAAGATTGGGCCGGAGACGATTCGGGTGGTCAGTCGACAAGAAGTTTCGCCAAACGAGCTGCGCGACGCATATCAGGACGTTCAACGCCAGTTTATTTCTGACATTGGCTCTCGCGAGGGGAGTTCCTCCATTGAGACTTCGTAGGAAGAACGATTTCGGCGAATGATTCCTGATTCGACTAAAAGTGAGAGTCGTAGTCCGAGCGCGTTCGCGGGGAACTTCGCCAGTTTGATGCTGCTCCGCGCTGACCCTACAACGTTATTTAAGGAATTGTCCCGAAACAAAATCCCGAAATCTTAACCCGAATGCGTCAGCGAGGGACAGCGCTTCACCCGCAAAAATCCCTCGCCAACGCATTCGGGTTGTGATATCCGAACGCCCCAAATACGGAAGTTATTTCGGGACAATTCCTCAGTAGGATAATTCGCCCAAAACAGGGGTGGATGCCCCGTCAGTTTACCCAACCCTAAACCCAAAATAAGGGGCAAGATTTTTGGGTTAATTTTATGATTTCGTGGAACTTAACAATTGTACTATGTCGAAAAACCTCTATAATCCAAATGTGGATGTCCTGAAGTGGAATTCATAATTCTTTTATCACATCGATTGAAATGCGTATATTAAGATTTCTAGTTTGATTTTTTTTAATAGACGCTCCACTTCCGAACTTTCCGTGTTGTTTCCTTTTTTTCTTTTTTTCTATGGAGATGTACTATGTCGAAATCATCGAGGAACGCTTTTACCCTGGTTGAATTGCTGGTGGTAATTGCAATCATTGGAATTCTGATTGGAATGCTGTTGCCAGCCGTCCAGCAGGTTCGCGAAGCGGCACGCCGCTCAAAATGCCAGAACAATTTGAAACAAATTGCGTTGGCTTGCCTCAACTACGAATCAGCGTTTATGAAACTGCCAAAAGGGTATGAGATCCCAGATACTTCGCTTACAAACAATGCCCAAAGCTTCACAACCCCCGCTTACTCTTGGTACACCATTATTGCGCCTCAACTTGAACAAGGGGCAGCCTATGATATTTTGACCGCTGGTGCAAAAAAATTGAAATTGGTTGAAACGACCGCCACGGCCGTATTGCAATCTTCTCCAGACGGCATGCGCTGTCCATCTGACTCTCCACCAGTTCTTAACGCGAATCGAGGTAGTTTGTACGGCACATCAAGCTATGTTGCTTCCAACAGTGCAAACCAATGTGATGCGCGTGGAAATGTTTCGGCAAATGGTATGTTTTGTGGCAGTAAGGCTCAGACGTCCGTGATTCCTGACGGTTCGTCTAACACTATCATGTTCTCGGAGCGTGTTTACGAAGCGGTTCGAAACGCTGCCAATCAGGAAAAAGCTTGGGGAGGGACACTCTGGGTTGCATCCACAGGAACTGCAAATGTCGGCGCGGGACATGGCGCTGAAGGCGTTTTGTTTAGTGGCTGGGGTAAGATTAATGCGTTCCAAGCCACAGGCACAAGTGCGTTCAAAGCTGAGCAAGGCGTCTCCAGTCGTCATGCAGGTTTGGTGCAAGTTGTTCTCGGTGATGGTTCGACCCACTCTATTCCAGAAACCATTGATTCGTATTACGGTAGCGGTTCGGGTGGCGGATCTGGAACTACTGTTGCGGCTGCATCATATTTGACTTGGGAAAGGTTGCTGGACGTTTCAGATGGGCAAGTTGTCTCTCTAAATCAATAGCTTCATTTTAGGTCAGTTCAATAGAACCCTGAATTCAAAATCGTCATCTCGGCTTCGGCCAAGATGGCGATTTTTTTTTGTGAACTTGACCTTAGACACGGACCTTTACCAATCGTCAAGGATCCCCGATTGAAGCAATTTCGGTGACAAACTCGGAATAAAGTTTGGTTAATCTGTAAATATTGGCATTTAAGCGTGGCAAGGTCTAAAACGAATAAACGGAAACCGCTGCGCCCACTCCATGCTGATGCTGACCGCCTGCGAAATAAATAAGTCCCTCGGCGGCAGCCAGCGTTCGCAGGTCTGATGAGCCCTGCCAATTTAACGGCTCGATCCAGCGTGTGGCCGACGAAAGCTCAACCCCTCTCGCGGGGTCAGATTGCTTATCAAGTATTTGCTCGCCAAACAGTCGCCTGTCATTGAACAGGTCCTCATCGGAGCAGTTTGCATGACTCCCTTCCACCCATCGACCTGGCCACAACGTGGGACGATCGCCTCGGGTCTTATGCGACTGAGACAGCAAAGCAGTGATCGTGCCCGGCTGCCAAGCAGGACTGTTCTCTAGGAGTGCGATCGCTGCTCGAACAAACAAATGAAATCCGACCACGCTGCTGACCGGATTGCCCGGCAGGCCAAATACGTAACACGTATGCCCGGGTCGCTTCAAAACGCCGAACCAGATCGGTTTACCGGGCTTTATATTTACTTGGTGAAAAATTTCTGTGACTCCCTCTTGCTGCAAAATTCCCGGCACTAAATCCAAGATTCCCGCCGACACACCGCCGGACAAAATGAGCAAATCCTGCTGCAATCCTTGCCGAATTTTTTCTGTCAGCTCATCACAGTTATCGCGCCCGATGCCTAAATCAACCGTCTCCAAGCCAAGAGATTGGGCGAGTGAAATCAACAGCGGGCCGTTGCTGTTACGAATTTGACCGCGATCGGGCAGCGAATCGCAGTCAACCAACTCGTCGCCAGTAGGCAGGATCGCGATCATCGGCCGTTCGTAAACTTCGACTTTGGACGCACCGACCTCCGCCATTAAACCAATGTCATGGGGTCGAACACGATGCCCGGCAGAAAAAATCGTTTCGCCAGTGGCAAAATTGGCCGCCCGTTCCATGACGTGTTTACCTGCTTCGATTGAGTCGGATTTGATCACCACCCATTCAGAATCAACATCCGACTCGCCGACGGTTCCGACCCTCATCGTTTCCACGTTCGTCAGTTCGACCATTACGACGGCATCTGCACCGGTCGGCAAGGGCGCGCCCGTCATAATCCGAGCGGCTTCGCCAGTGAAAAGCTCTTTTTCTGGCCAGCCACCAGCCACGATCGTTTCGACAATCTTTAGTCGAACGTCACCCGATTCGCTTTCGCCGCCAGTAATGACTTCGCTGCGAACGGCGTCTGCGCTGCGGACGGCGAAACCATCCATGACGGATTTGCGATGTGGCGGCGAATCGACATCAGCGGAAACGTCAGCGGCAAGCACACGCCCAACGGCCCTACTCAGCGGAATCGTTTCCTGATTGAGCGGAGCCACGTGTTCAGCAATT
>JBGSKR010000115.1:0-3214 GCA_041741135.1 Mariniblastus sp. | reverse complement strand
CGGTTGCCGATCGAGCTTTTGAGAATCAGCACGGGAGCATCAATGGCTTGACCAAGTTGGTGACCGATGCCGATCTCGATGCCGATACCTTTACCCGAGACAGTCAACCAATCGTCGCGCTTGATGCTGCTGGAGCCTGGCCCGCCGCTTCCCATAGTGTGCAAGTTGCGAACGTCTTGGCGAACCGTCCACTTGCCTGCATCATCGACCATGAAAGGGTAAAGCCCTTCTTCTTTGACAGCGTGCTCGAGCGAGCCTTCGCCGCCAGCGACCTTGCCCATTTCAAGCGTGTTGGATTGGCCCATCACAATGAAGACCTGAACAGGTTTCGTCATATCAGCGGGCTTGCCATCAGGATCGGGAAGATCATTTTGAGCGGCCGCAGTCACGGCGTGGCCAGCCACGAGCAGTAACCCGAACACAGCGGTAAAAAGATTCGTTTTGTGTAACATGGAGTTCTTCTTTCAGTTTGAAATAAATGGATACGTTCGGATTTGAAGTCGGCGAGCCATCCCGCGACAACCGTCATTTGCAATACGACGTATTAATGGAAGCCTTTATTGTAACTTAGCACCAAAGTTTAATCCACTAGTGACTCAGTACCTAGTCTTTAACCTGCAAGCCGACGATTCGAAAGCTTGGTAAAACTGCGTCAAGTCGCAACCAGTTTGCTCATTGTGTGGTAATACTGCTTGATCAATTGTTACCATCCTAACTCCGGTATGGTAAACTAGTGGTCGCTTCGAATACTTCTTCAAATTCCTGAAATCTATGTCCACCGCTAAACAAACAACGTTTCATTCACCGACGGTTGATCAAGTCGGGATTGTCGAACGCGCTCAACGATTCACGACTCGCAGCATTAAGGGCGGCACGAAGCTTGAGGGCCTGAAGATGGTTCTCAGCATGATCGATCTCACCACGCTTGAAGGTTCGGACACCGTTGGCAAAGTCAAACAACTTTGCAATAAGGCCCAACATCTGCACGCGTCGATTGATGGCTTGCCAACGGTGGCGGCGGTTTGCGTCTATCCAAATTTTGTGTCGCTGGCGAAACAGCAACTAGAAAATTCCGGAATTAATGTGGCGTCGGTCGCGACGGCGTTTCCCAGCGGCAATTCATCTCTGTCGATCAAACTGGACGATGTGAAAATGGCGGTCGATCAAGGTGCCGATGAAATCGACATGGTAATTTCTCGCGGTCGATTTCATGCGGGTGATTACGGGTATGTGTATGACGAAATTGCCACTGTTAAAGACGCTTGCGGGATGGCACGTCTGAAAACGATTTTGGAAACCGGCGAGTTAGGTACGTTTGACAATGTCCGCAAAGCCAGCGATATCGCGATTGCGGCCGGGGCCGATTTTATCAAGACTTCGACTGGGAAGATCAAACCTGCGGCGACGATGCCCGTTACTTTGGTGATGTTGGAAGCGATTCGCGATCACTATTTTGCGACCGGTGAAATGGTCGGCATGAAGCCTGCCGGTGGCATCTCAAACTCCAAACTGGCTTTGCACTATTTAATCATGGTGAAGGAAACGCTGGGCATGGAATGGCTGGATAAGCACTGGTTTCGTTTCGGCGCCAGTTCACTTGCGAATGATGTTTTGATGCAGTACATGAAACAGACGACGGGTGCTTATCAGTCGGCAGACTACTTTTCAATTGATTGAAGCAAGGATTTTAGAAAAAACTCATGGACAAGATCATGCCCGACACAGCGACTTGGGATTTAGCACCGGCTCCCGAAAGTACCGGCCATATCCATTTGCAAGATTCCTACGGCCTATTCATCAACGGCAAATTCATGGAATCAGCCGGCGGCGAAATGTATGATTCGATCAATCCGGCGACGGAGAAACGAATCGCTTCCATTACCGAATCCACGGAAGCGGATGTCGATAAAGCGGTCAAAGCCGCTCAAAACGCCTACGATAAAACGTGGTCGAAAATGCCCGCCGCCGAGCGAGGTAAATACATCTTTCGCATTGCGCGGTTGATGCAAGAACGTGCCCGAGAATTGGCGGTGATCGAAACCATGGACGGTGGCAAACCGATTCGGGAGTCGCGAGATGTGGATATTCCGTTGGCTGCCGCGCATTTCTTTTACTACGCCGGTTGGGCCGACAAACTCGATTACGCTTTTCCGAATCGTCGTGCGCGATCGCTGGGTGTCGCAGGGCAAATCATCCCGTGGAATTTTCCGCTGCTGATGGCTGCTTGGAAAATCGCACCGGCACTTGCTGCCGGAAACACGGTTGTATTGAAACCCGCCGAGACGACGTCGCTGTCAGCGATGAAACTGGCCGAGATCATTCGCGACGCGGACTTGCCACCTGGAGTCGTCAATATCGTCACCGGACATGGTGAAGTTGGAGCGGCAATCGTCAACCATAAAAACGTCGACAAGATCGCATTCACTGGTTCAACGTCCGTCGGAAAAATCATTCAGAAATCGATCGCCGGATCGAGTAAGCGTTTGACGTTGGAGCTAGGAGGCAAAGCTGCGAATATTATTTTCGAGGATGCGACGATTGATCAAGCTGTGGAAGGAGTCATCAATGGGATTTACTTCAACCAGGGCCATGTCTGCTGTGCCGGTAGTCGACTGTTTGTTCAGGAATCGGTGTTCAACGAAGTCATGCGGAAACTGAAGCATCGGATGGAAACGCTGATTGTCGGCGATCCGATGGATAAAAATACTGACATTGGAGCGATCAATTCCCGCGAGCAGTTGAACACAATCGAGTCTTACATTGAAATTGGAAAACACGAAGGGGCGGAATTTTTTCAGCCCGCCTGTGCGTTACCTTCGGCGGGTTACTGGTGCCGTCCAACTTTGTTTACCGGTGTAGCTCAGTCGAATCGAATTGCTCAAGAAGAAATTTTCGGGCCCGTGTTGGCCGTACAAACTTTTCGCACGGTTGCGGAAGTCATCCAAAAAGCGAACAACACGCCGTACGGTTTGTCAGCGGGCGTTTGGACGGATAAAGGTTCCAAGATTTTTAACATGACGTCGCAACTACGAGCCGGTGTGGTGTGGGCGAATACTTATAACAAATTTGATCCGGCTTCACCTTTCGGCGGCTACAAAGAAAGCGGTTTTGGTCGCGAGGGCGGATTGCACGGTTTAGCGGCGTATTGTGATCTGAGTTGATTAGCATCCCGTAGGGAGCAAATATCGGTAGGGAACCGAAACCTCAACCCAGC
>JBGSKR010000114.1:0-2428 GCA_041741135.1 Mariniblastus sp. | reverse complement strand
TTCCGGAGTCGATTTGGTCATGGAAACGATTGTAGAAAACGCCGCAATCAAAATCGATGTACTGAAAAAGATCGAAGCCGCCGTCAGCGCAGAAACTTTAATCGCCAGCAATACTTCCGCCATTCCGATCAGCACCCTTGCTGCTGCACTTCAGCGTCCGCATACTTTTTGTGGGATTCATTTCTGTCACCCGGAACTCATGGCGTTAGTGGAAGTCGTCTGCGGCCCGCAGACCGCCGAGCAAACGATCGCCGACGCGGTGGGCTTTGTTCGCAGCCTGAAGAAAATGGCGGTGGCGATGAATGACGGGCCGGGCTTTGTTGTCAATCGCTTGCTGGCGGCGATGATCGATGAAGCGTTTCGCATTCTCACGATCGGAGCGAATAACGGAACGGGGATCGGCGAAATCGATCAGGCCATGCGCGATTTCGGTTTTCGCGGCGGGCCATTCGAAATTATTGATGTGATCGGAGCCGACACTTGCTGGTATGCCGGTCGCACGATGTTCGAATCGGGTTCGAGGTGCGTGACGCTTTCTCCGATCTTGCCGAAAATGGTGAAATCCGGTCGTCTCGGTCGCAAGTCGGGCAAGGGGTTTTATCAGTATCCCGATCCGTTAGGCGAAGCTGTTTTCGATCCGGAGTGCGTCCAATTGATGAAGCCTTATTTGACTGTGCCCAAGGACGCTTCCCAAAAAATATCCGCGGCTGAAATTACAATGCGAATAGCCTCCGCGATGGTGCTTGAGGCGACGCGAATACTTGACGAATCACTCGTCGCGGATCCTCGTGACATCGAGTTGTGCGTGATCGAGGGATTCGCTTTCCCGAAACACCGTGGCGGCATTTTTTATTGGGCGGATTCGGTCGGCTTACAAAATGTCTTGCAAACCTTGCAAGCGATTGCTGCATTCGAACCGCGTCTCACTCCCAGTGAGAGATTGCAATCGTTGGTTCGCAACGGTGAACTCTTTTACGGATCGTAGAGTTCGGGAAACACGTCTTGAGACAAGCCCTGCCGCTTGATGAGAGTTCGCAGTCGCGCCAAAAAATCGAACTTGAAATTGGCGACTTGTTGCTCGCTGATGTCCAACACTTCGGCGACACGCTTGTTCGAGTAGCCACGCACGACCAACAATTCAATGCACTTAAGTTTCTGCCAGTCACCTTTTTGTTGCCATTTTTCGACTTGTTCGGAAATCGAATCCAGAATGGCGTCGGACTCGAGACGCTGCCGTTCGCCACTGCGGGCAATACTGCTGGCCACACGAACTCCGCCGGTCAGCAACCAGGGCCCATCAGAATCACCGCCGGTCGAAAGTGGAATGGCCGGACGACGCCCTTCGCGTCGGAGATGATCGGTGAGCTTAAACGAGCAAATCGAGAAGAGATAACTTTCGAGAGAGCGATGACCGTCGTAATTCGGTAGGCTGTTGAGGAAACCGATAAATGCTTCTTGGACAACATCTTCGCTGGCCGCACGATTTCTCAATCGACTATTGACGAACGCGAGCAAACGGCCCTCATAACGCGCAATCAATTCGGTCCAAGCGTCTGAGTCGCCGCCACGAATTCGCTCGACGAGCTGCCGATCAATTTCATCAACGGGTTTCATCGAGGGAGTTTTCCGAAAAACGAACCGATTGATGAGTCGCCCGCTTCTAGCTCATGTGGTTCTTGCGGCAACGTTTCTTCATCGGGGGCGGCTTGGAACGAGTCCAGCGGAATGGTGAGTATCTGCGACCCAGAATCAGAACTGACAGGCGGCAAGTGTTGCTTGGAATTGGCGGCTTCGTTGTAATCAGAATCTTCTGTCGCCAGCCAGGGTGCAGCCATGGGCAGAGAGGATTCGATTTGCTGTCCTCCTTCCGAGTGCAAGCTCGATACCGTCTGAATACCGCTGAGAGTTGTCGTGTCGGCCGTTGCTAATTCTTCGGAAGGCACGTCGCTGACTCGATAGACTGCACGAAAGGTCACTGTCCCCAACGTCAACAACTGATCAGGCTCAAGAATCTGTTCTGTTTCGATTCGCTGGTTGTTCACAAAAGTTCCATTGAGTGAACCAAGATCGCGAACGACCAGTCGGCCAGTCCGCTCGATGATTTCGCAATGGCGACGGCTGACTAAAGCATGGGGAACGGTCAGCGCCACGTCGCGTCCACGTCCAACCAGTAGAGGAAGTTTCAAATCGATTTCTGCTTGTTGGGCGTCGCCACCGACCACAACCAATTTTGCTGCAAGCATTCTTCTTCCTTTCAAAATAGTCTTTAATCCATGACCTGCCCGTTTCGCAGTTCAAACTCTCCACCACGACTCACTTCGGGAAAACATCTTCAACTTCGAAGCACAGCTTAAACAGCCGATCATGCCCCCTTAGGAATCATCAATGGTGCATAAATTTGCCTCACAGTCAATACGAGTTGATTCGA
>JBGSKR010000113.1:0-2795 GCA_041741135.1 Mariniblastus sp. | reverse complement strand
GTGACCTGTCCCGACCAAACTCACATCGAAGTTAAGGGGTGCGACAAGCAAAAGGTTGGTCAGTTCGCCGCTGAAGTTCGCTCGTTGAGAAAGCCAGAGCCATACAAAGGCAAAGGGATCCGATATGTTGGCGAATTCGTGAAGATCAAACCTGGTAAGTCGGCTAAGGCTTAGTCAACATTTATTGAAAGCCTAAATCGGTCGTATTGCCACGTAGCGCCATTTTTCAGCAAACCCTCGAGCCATTCAAAAAACTTGTTAGTGAGATAGTCCGGTGAGACAACAAAAAATAGTCAATAAGCAACGCTGGCGTCGTACGAATCGCGTGCGTAAGAAATTAGCTGGCGATGCACAGTGCCCTCGCCTCAGCGTTCGCCGAAGCAACAAGCATTTGTATTGCCAGTTGATCGACGATGAAGCTGGCAAGACTTTGGCTTCCGCCAGCACTCGCGATAAGACTCTCGCTGAACAAATTGGCTACGGTGGAAACTGCGAAGCGGCCAAGGTTGTCGGACTGGCGATTGCTGAAAGAGCCAAGGCCGTCGGTGTGACCCGTATCCGATTTGACCGCGGCTCCTACAAGTACCACGGTCGCGTCGCCGAATTGGCCAACGCGGCCCGCGAAGGCGGACTGGAATTTTAGGCCGTTTTTGCAACACTTACAGTGAAACATATTTCGTTTTTTGGAATTCGCCAGAATTCCTGATATCGCATTCAGATGAAGGGCATTCTGGCGAATCCCGCGACTGCTCAAGCAGAGAAAATCATGGCAAAAACTCAACGTAAAGACAATCGAGAACGCAGCGACGAAGGACAAGGTTCCGGCGTCATCGAGCGAACCGTTAAAATCAAACGCTGTGCAGCAGTAGTCAAAGGCGGTCGCCGATTCAGTTTCGCGGCAATGGTCGTCTGTGGCGATGGCAACGGAAAAGTTGGCTGGGGGTATGGCAAGGCTAATGAAGTCCAACCTAGTGTCGAGAAAGCTAACAAGCAGGCGATCCGCACGATGAAGAATGTGCCGATGGTGGATGGGGCAATTCCACATCGCATCGATGGTCATTTCGGTGCCGCGCGTGTGGTGCTTTTGCCCGCAGGTCCCGGTACCGGAATTATTGCCGGTTCCGCTGTTCGTGCTGTTTGTGAAGCCGCCGGTATCAAGAACATTTTGACCAAAAGTTTTGGTAGCAATAACCCTGTGACGTTGGTCAAAGCGACCATCAATGCGTTACAGGAAGTCCGAACAAAAGAAGACGTTGAACGTCTGCGAGGAGTCCAACTGTGAACCTGAATGATGTCAACGAAGGAATCGTAAAGTACAAAAAGCGAAAGCGAATTGGTCGCGGGATTGGGTCGGGATTGGGTAAAACATCCGGTCGCGGTCATAAAGGCCAAGGCCAGCGTGCAGGCTACTCAAGCAAGCCCATTTTCCAGGGCGGTGCGATGCCAATGATTCGCAGAATTGCCAAACGAGGTTTTAACAACAAGTGGGCGCTCAAGGTGGGTGAAGTCAATTTGTCCGATCTCGATGCCAACTTCAATGCAGGCGAGGAAGTCACGCCTGATGCTTTGACAGCCAAGAATCTGGCGAAGTATCGCTACGATATTCTGAAAGTTTTGGGCAGTGGTGAATTGACTAAGAAGTTGACCGTCTCGGCGCATCGATTTAGCAAATCAGCTCGCGAGAAGATTGAAAAGGCCGGTGGCAAAGTTGTGGAATTGGAAGCCGCCAAGCCCGTGGTCAAAAACAAAATGGGCTCCGCCAAGAAAAAGTTGGTCGCGTCGTTAAAAAAGTAATCGGGTCGATCACTTCGTGAAATTTCAGAATACGACCAAGAATTCAGAGGTCAGACGGCATCGCGTCGAGGGATCGAATACATGATTGAAAAACTTCGCGTCATCTTCACCATTCCAGAACTTCGGCGGAAGATTCTGCTGACGCTGTTTTTATTGGCGATTTATCGCATTGGTTGGCAAATTCCATTGCCAATGATCGACCAAGAAGCGGTCTCTGCGTTCGCCAAAGATATGAGTGGTACTCTCTCTAAGTTTTTCCAAAAGGTCTCCGTATTCTCAGGTAGTCAGCTTAACAGCGCGACAATCTTCGGACTGGGGATTATGCCTTACATTTCCGCATCCATCATTCTGCAATTGTTGGGCACAGTATATAAACCACTGGAAGAAATGAAGAAGGAAGGAGAGGCCGGTCGGAAGAAAATTAATGAATACACTCGATACCTGACCGTCGTGCTGTGTGTTATCCAATCGGCTGGCTATCTCTGGTGGGTGATCATGGCTGGCAATACAGGGGACGGAGCGGGTAATATGACCGCCGCGCGTTTCGAGAATCCAGATACGGGCAACTTGACTGTTCTTTGGCAGGTGGTTGCGATCTTGATCATGACGACTGGTAGTGTCTTCTTGATGTGGTTGGGTGAGCAAATTGACGAATATGGAATCGGCAATGGAATCAGTTTGTTGATTATGGCGGGCATCGTGGCGATGATGCCAGGTGCGCTTTTCGACTTGATGAACAAATCCGCTTTCGGATTGCAAGGTTTCAATCCAGGTACGATCGGTTTGGAAAAAATGATCCTGCTTGCACTGATGTTTGTGGGGGTTGTCGTCGGCGTGGTGTTCATCACACTCGGCCAGCGGCGCATCCCGACTCAAAGTGCAAAACATGTTCGGGGACGCCGAGTCTATGGCGGAACTCGCCAATACATGCCGCTGCGAATTAATCAGGCAGGCGTAATGCCGATCATTTTCGCTCAAAGCTTGCTAATGTTGCCGCCATT
>JBGSKR010000112.1:0-2451 GCA_041741135.1 Mariniblastus sp. | reverse complement strand
TTATCAGAGTTTGAATGTGACCGTTCCGTAGAAACCATGGTGGTCGAAATTCTTCTGGTTCAAGCATCAAGGTTAATTCATTTCAGTCTGTTGGTTGTAACCTAATCGTTTTATCATAACTTCATTGTGCATCGCGAGTACGCATGTCATTGCTAGCCGTTGGTACCGTCGCGTTCGATACGATCGAAACCCCGACGGCCCGTCGAGATCGTATCCTTGGTGGCAGCGCCACGTTTTTTTCGATTGCTGCCAGCCTCTTCACGCACGTGCGATTAGTGGGAATGGTAGGCAAAGATTGGCCTACTGCCTACTCGGAATTGCTGTCCTCCCGAGGAATCGACCTTGCTGGCTTATTCGTCCATCCCTCGTTTGATACTTATTTCTGGCATGGTAAGTATGGGCAGGATCTTCAAGATCGCGAAACATTGGTCTTTAACATGAATGGCTTCGACCAGTTCGAGCCCATTGTGCCCGAACTATTTCGCGCCAGCGAATTTGTATTCCTGGGAGCTGCTTGCCCATCGGTCCAATTGAAGACGCTCGAGCAGTGCAAGAACCCCAAAATGGTCGTTGCTGATACCGTCGATGCCTGGATTGAAACGACTCGCAGCGATCTACTCTCACTGCTGAAACGGATCGATTGTCTCCTGATCAATGAAAGTGAGGCCCGTCAATTTAGCGAGATTCACAACTTGGTACGAGCTGGCAAATGGCTACTTGAACAAGGCCCCCGGATTGTCATCATCAAGAAAGGTGAGCACGGTTGTTTGTATCTAGACCGCGAATCAGTGGTTCCTTGTCCCGCTTTTCCCTGCGAAAACGTTGTTGATCCAACCGGCGCTGGGGACTCTTTTGCCGGTGGTTTAATGGGCTATCTTGCCGCAAAACAAGCCACCGACCGACCTTCTTTCCTTCGGGCAATCCAAATCGGAACGGCAACTGCTAGCTACACGATCGAAGACTTTTCGGTCGCTGGGCTACTTAAAGCCACCAAACTGGATATCGAAAAGCGGCAAAGCGAATTTTCAAGGAGCTTCACATGAACAATCCAACGAGCCCCAACGATTCACGTAACGAGAACGGGGCCGTCCTGCGTCTAATGATTTATGTTTTTGGCCTCATTGTGGTTAGCTGTTTCTTGCTCGCTCTCAACACAGGAATGTTTTTTGCGCTGACGCAAGAGCTTCGCAGTGTCCTTCCCGAGTTAGACGGCCTTTCGCAATTGATTCAGTTGGCAAACTACATCTGCCCAGTCATTTTGTTGTACCTAGAATGGTACGCCTGGGATGTGCTCAGCTCACGTCGATTGCATCTTAGCAGGTAAGAAAAAGTCATTGAAACCTTTTATGTATCGGATTCGCTTGGCTCTGAATCCGGTTGGCTGCGGTGTTTAATCATGGTGACTTGATTGCCGGTTTCATTGAAGAAAGCCTCGTCCATAAACTCGCGCATCAACATTACACCCCGACCGCGGGGCTTGTCGACCAATTCATCATCGGTGGGGTCCGCAATGTTCCGATGATCAAACCCTTGCCCCTGGTCCTCAATAATCATGGTGACTTTATCAGGGGTTACCTGAAAAATAAGGCGCACTTGCTTGGCAGGGTCTCTTTGATTGCCATGTTCTATTGCGTTGACCACAGCCTCCTCAATCGCCATTTGAATACGAAACAGGTCTGCACCTTCCCAGCCGCAAACATTCAGAGCATTCATCAACTCCTCAATGGCTGCATGACCAACGTCCAGATTGCTTGCAACCAACTGGTCAAACTGCCAGTGCTGTGAAGTAGGCATCATGTGCTCAAAATCCAAAAAGGACTAAAGTTTGAATGCGGCAATTGCGTCTGCTTCTGTTTTGCGAAGATCGAAAACACGATCCAATCGTGTGATCGTGAAGACTTCTTTGATTTCCGCACGCAAGCCACAAATTTTGAGTCTACCAGCGGCAGCTTTTACTTTTGAGTTGAGCGAGATCAGCTTGTTGAGTGCCGCACTGGACATGAAATCCACTCCGTCAAAATTGAGCAGAATCATATTTCGCTTCTCGACCGTTACCAACGAATTCAGTTCTTCCCCAAGTTGCTCAATGCTTCCGGAATCAACAATTTTTTTGTCGATAAACCGAACCACACTAACGCCGGAAACGTCATCCATCACACTGATTCGTCTATGAGTCGACATGATACTTCTCTGTTAAAGTCTAATAGGGGTTCGGAACCATCAAGACGTTTGGCTGGGCTTGAAGGAGTCGAGTTATCCGATAATCATGAAGCGCCCCGCCTCCATGTAGCGGACCCGCTCCTTCGTGAATCGGTTTAGATTAAACCAGTCATGGCAAACCGGCAATAAACCTCCGTGGGATTATTGGTCATGTTCGCCAATTTTCCAGAAACAGATGCCAGATTAAGGCTTCGCTTTACCCGTTGCCGTCTGAGTCGGTGACGGAGTTAC
>JBGSKR010000111.1:0-2281 GCA_041741135.1 Mariniblastus sp. | reverse complement strand
GACTGAAACCATTCAACAAAATACTTCCCCCATGATTCCTCGAACATCACTTACTCCACCTGAGAAAACTTCGGAGCCGGTTCGAAAACCAGCGACGAGTATTATTACGATGGAGAATTTTTCCGGTTGGTACGGAGATTTTCAGGCCCTCAAAAACCTGAAATTGGATATTCCAGAAAACAGCGTGACGGCCTTCATTGGCCCCAGCGGCTGTGGCAAAAGCACCTTGCTGCGATGGATCAATCGCATGAACGACGTTGTGCCAGGAGCCAAAGCAACGGGAACTTTGCGACTCTCCGACATCGATATTCTGTCGCGTTCGACCGACGTCGTTTCGCTACGTCGTCGGATTGGGATTGTTTTTCAAAAACCTAATCCGTTTCCCAAATCGATTTATGACAATGTGGCTTTTGGACCGCGTTTGCATTTTTCCAGATTGTCCCGCGTCGATCTCGACGAACTGGTTGAGTGGTCACTGAAAAAAGCAGCCTTGTGGAACGAAGTCAAAGACCGTTTGCGACATTCCGCACTAAGCTTGTCCGGCGGTCAGCAACAACGATTGTGTATCGCCCGCGCGATTGCGGTCGGTCCCGAAATTTTGCTGATGGACGAGCCCTGTTCCGCACTCGACCCCGCCTCCACCGCGCGAATCGAAGACCTCGTCTTCGAGTTGCGGCAACAGTACACAATCGTAATGGTCACGCACAACATGCAACAAGCGGCACGGTGCAGCGACCGCACCGCGTTTTTCTTCGAAGGCTCAATCGTAGAAGAAGGCGCAACCGACGAAGTTTTTACGCGTCCTAAAGTCAAACAAACAGAAGACTACGTCACCGGAAAATTCGGATGAGAGGAGTCGTCAGTAGTCAGCGTTGTTTGACTGCCCACTGCCTACTGCCTACTGCCTACTGCCTACTGCCTACTGCCTACTGCCTACTGCCTACTGCCCACTCCAAACTCCCGCCCCATGTCAAAACACCTTCAAAACGACGTCGAAAGATTGCACCGCAGCTTGATGTCTTTGTTCGGCGTGGTCGAACAGATGATCGACAAATCCGTCCGGGCGTTGTGTGAGCGACAAGTGGAATTGGCCCAAGAAGTCATCGAGTCAGACGAGCGAGTTGATCGCACCGAAGTCCGAATCGAAGAGGACTGCCTCAAGATTTTGGCGCTACATCAGCCGGTGGCTGCGGACTTACGACGTGTAACGACCGTTCTCAAAATCAATTCTGACCTCGAGCGAATTGCCGATCTCGCTTGCAACATTGCCCAGCGCGCCCAGTGTGTTCATCAACATCCCTATTTCCCGATTCCCGATCAACTGCCGGGAATGGTTCGCCAAGCAACCATGATGGTTCGATTGGCACTGGATTCGTTCGTCGATTCCGATGTTCGGCTGGCGCGCAAGGTGATTGAAACGGATCAAATGGTTGACGATGCGAACTTGGCCGTGATTCTGGAATTGCGAGAGTTGATGAAACAGGATGCTGTGTTGATTGAACCGGCGCTGCACTGTTTTTCGGCGGCCCGTCATGTGGAAAGGATTGCTGATCATGCCGAAAATATTGCCGAAGACGTGATTTATCTGGTCGATGGCGATATCGTCCGCCATCGAAAAGATTTAACGATTCCGAATGCAGGTTTTACGAATCGCGTTCGCAATGAGTGGAATTAAGAGTTGACGTGCGAAGTCGCAAACTGCCCACTGAAAACTGCTAACACTTGACCTAACTATGCCAAAAACAAAAATTCTAGTTATTGAAGATGATCGCTCGTTGGCTGAAGTGCTTGAGTACAATCTTCGCTTGGAGGGGTATGAGGTCTTCTGCGCACATGATGGCGGGGATGGTTTGAATCAAGCTCGCTCCAAATCTCCGGACATGATCGTGTTGGATTTAATGATTCCGGTCGTGGATGGTATTGAGACTTGCCGTCGCTTGCGTTCGGAAGCCAGAACACGGAATACTCCGATCATGATGCTGACGGCCAAAGCGGAAGAGACCGATCAGTTAATTGGATTTTCCGTCGGAGCCGATGACTATGTGGTGAAGCCTTTCAGCGTCCGCATCTTGTTGGAGCGGATCAAGTCATTGCTGCGACGCCATGCGAGAGCCGATGGCACCAGCGGTTCGGAGATCGTCGTCTCGGGGAATGTGACGGTTGATCGCGTCAAACATCGAGTCCTGATCGAAGGCAGTCCAATCGATTTGACGCCCAGCGAATTTCGCCTGCTAGATACCCTGATTCGCCAGCCTGGGCGGGCGTTTGATCGAACCGAGCT
>JBGSKR010000110.1:0-9571 GCA_041741135.1 Mariniblastus sp. | reverse complement strand
TTGAGCGACGACCATCGCGGCTGACCCATTGAACACAGAGCCGGGCAGCGTAAAGAGACTGAAGACAAATGCGAAAATCAGGGTGGGAAAGATCCAGTTTCGAACCCGACGATTGCCGTTGCCATTGGTTCGTACGGGGCGTTGGACAGGGCGGGGTAGTTGCATCGGAAAGTGTCTCCAAAATTGGATAAATGGTTGATGGGTTGTTCGATTTTGGTCGGCGATTTGCTCAGCTCTTCGCATTGTAATCAGAATATTGCGGTCTGCCAGCCTTAACGGGGATGTTAGGGAGAATATTTTTTGAAGGAGAATTCACACCCCAAAAAATTTACAATTTGGTGGCCCAATAGGAATTGCGGTAGCTTGACTTGAGTGCCTCGCGAGTTTGGGCGGAACGGTCAGTGTTTTTCAGTTCCGTCCAAATGCCGGTGAGGTGGTAGAGGGCTTCGGCGTGTGGTTCGTCTTCATTGGGGTACAGCAGGTGGGTATGCAAAAAAGCGTTGCGGGCTTCTTTGATGTTGCCGGCCTTGAGTTGCGCCACTCCCAGTGCATTGTAAGTGTAAGCGAACAAGGTAGCATTGTCCGGATTCTCAGCCTTGATGATCTCCTGAAGCGTCTTGATGGCTGCCTCGGTGTTGCCGGACATCGCGGCGGCTTTCGCCAATTCAACTTCAGCCAAGCGTTTATAGGTTTGCGTGGTATCGTCGTTAGAAGATGTCGCGAGAATGGCCTTGAAAGCGGTTTCTGCTTCGCCTGCTTTGCCCATGGCAATTAAAGTGCGACCGTGAAAGAAATGGCCTCGCAGAACGAGTGCCGGCCATTTCGACTGAGCCAATTTGGCAAACTCGGCGGCAGCTGGTTCAAGATTGCCGGTGGCGAAGAGAAGTTTGCCTAACGTTTCCGTGGCGGGATAAAAGTGATGGGAAGAAGGGTTGGCTTGCAGGAAACTTAAGAGGGCACGCCCCGCGTCAGTCGCCGTGCCACTGCCCGCGAGTGCGAGTTCTGCATTGGCGGTCGCTGTCCAGAATTCAATCTCGGGCTTGAGTTGGGCATTTTCGCGCTCTTGAGGAGTCAGCTTGCCAAACTCTTCCAGAGCGTCATCGAAGCGTCCGTCTTTGACTCGATCCTCGCCGCGCTCTAGTCCCAGCGGTTGATTCAGGTATTCAATTTTGTCAACCTCGGCAGCGGGAATTTCTTGAACGCCAGCATCCGATTGAATCTGCACAGAAAAGGGTGTCGTGCCGGTGATTTTACCTCGGATTTTCGTGGTACCGGTTCCGCTTTCCCGAAGTCGATAGACGGCGTCGTCTTGCGAGAAAGTTAGGTCGGTAACGCAAAGTGGCAGGGCAATGGCGAGCAGCAAGATTGTGGCGGAAAGACGAATTTGAATGGGCATGGCTTTGGGGGTTTGAAGATTAAAGATTGAAGTTTGAGAACACGCGGATTTGTGCAAACAGACGATGCCAGGTTACTTATTGATTTTCTTTGATGCGTTTTTTGAGCGCTTCGAATTTGGGTTTCCAATTGGGGCCTCCGAGTTCGGGATCACGCTTTTCGGCATTTTCGATTTCTTGCAAAGCGGCTTTCAGAGCGTTTACTCTTTTGTCTGCAAGGATCAAACCATATTCGAGTTTGCCTTCGGTCATGTGATAAAGTGCGCGATAGAAAGTGTCCGAAAATTTCTCGTTGCCGCGAGTCGCTTTCGCTAATTTTTGCCAGCCCCAAATGAGGTTGGCATCGAGACCAGAGGTTTTATCCTTTTCCATATGTGAGCCCATAATGGCTTTAGTGATAATGGTATCTCGTTTGGCGGCTTTGCCCCAAGCCGACAAGGTTTCGGCAGCGTCGATTTGCACTTGGAGCGATTTGGCGTTCTCCCGAAGGATATCCGCGAACTGATCCACGGCGGCTTCAAAGTTGCCACTGCCGCGTTGAGCAAGTGCTCGTTGGCGTTTAAGTTCGGAGGTGTAGTCCGCAGCTTTCTCATCGCCCGCAAAACCTAGCGATTCAGCGCGACTGAGCGCGGAAACGGCTTGCTCGAACAACGGTTTGGCTTCTTTGGTTAGTCCAGAATCATTGAGCGAGTTGGCGGTGGTCATCAAAGCCGATCCGGCCCAGAGGATGGTTCTCGCGTCGGTCGAGTCCTTTTCGATCGAACCAAGAAAGCCTGCCAGCAAGCCCGCAAAATCAACTTTTTCGGCGTTCGACTGGATTCCTTCAAATTGAGATTTCAATTCTGCGGCGATCAGACGGTAGATCAGCGTGATTCGTTGACGCGCTTGAGGATCGCTGTTTTCATCAACACCCTCACGCATCGCTTGAATCACTCCATTGGCTTTTTCAATCCAGACGCGTTGCTGGTCAATTCCTTTGCTTTCCTTTAGTGCAGCGAGATAAACTTTAACGGCGATCTTGTAAGTTTCGTGATCGTAGAACGCTGCGATTGGAGATTGAGAAACGGCGGGATGTTTCTGCTTCACCAGATCAATCGGAGCGACTTCGGCAGTTTCCAATTGGAAAATGGCTTTCTCTGTTTCGCCGGATTCAAGGTAGGCTTCTACCAGCAACAAGCTACCGAGCGCGGTTAGGTGATTGAGGTCTTTTAGTGTCGCCGATTCAACGCCGAGTCGGAGAAACTCGGTGGCTTTCGCGCGCTGGCGTGTCATTTCCTCCTTGTTGACTTGCGTGATGGGTAGATTCCTTTTGTATTCGAACCAGATTTGTTGTCCCAGTTGCGAAGCAAGGGCTGGCAAGTAGTCAGCCTTCGCGGGAATTGCCGAGATGTACTTCTCTGCCATCAGATAATCTTTTTCGATGATCCCCAACTGAACCAAGCGACTGGCAGCCATCCCGCCTTCATTGGTTTGCGGGTAATGCTCAACGATGGTCGAACAGACCTCGGTCATTTGGCTTAACTCATACGCTTTGTCGTCAGCCTCAGCCGCGCTGTGCATTTGCGAAAGACTTTGAACCAACAGCGTCATGGCGGTTCTTGTTCCCTCAACCGTGGGGTATTTGTCCAACAAAAATTTCCCGATCAAAGCGGATTCGAGATACTCTTGCATGGCGAAATAGCAGAAGCTTTGCAAGTAACGAACGTTGTTGATGTCCGCGCGGACGGTGGTTTGGTCAACGAGATCGAGAGCCCTGCTCAACATGCTCAGTGCCTCGGATGCGAACTTGTTGATTCGCGCCTGAACATCCTCAAGATCAGCCGCCTTGGATTCTTTTTCGGCTTCACTCAATGCAGCGATCTCGCGGCGTAAATCGTTGGCATCACTGATCAGTGTCTTGATTTCTTCAATGGAGTCGGTTGCGCGGCGGACGGCTTCAGTAAAAGTTTTGGGAGGAACTTCTTCAATGATCTCGGGCGGAGTCACAGGGATCTTCCATTCCGACAGCAGGGCAGTCGCTTGATCGCGATACGGGCCTGGAACTTTGACGATGGATCTCAAGATTTTAGCAGCCGCGATTTCATTTTTTTTATCCTTCGTCGCACGTTGAGCGATGGCCAATTCGATTTGAATGCGTTGCCAATCTGGTTGACGAACTTCGCGACTATTCAGCAATTCCACAACGGGGGTGAGGCGTGCGATGATTTGTTCGAATGGATATTTTTCTAATTTGCTCCAGCTCTCGGTGGCGGCCAAGTAGGCTTGGCGTTTGATGTCGGTGTAGCGACTGCTGTCGGGCAGGTCGAAGAGTTCGCCAAGCAAGTCGATCGCTTGTTTGTGTTGCCCCAATTTTTGGTAGCAGCGAGCCGCGAAGAGGCAAGAGCTCTGACCAGCGGGCCAGTTGTAGTAGTCATCATAAACCTTGGCGTAGTCTTTGGCGGCTTCGGCGAGCAGTGTTTTGTACTCAGGTGCGTTGGCGGGATAAGTGTCAGCCATTTGCTCGACAACCATCGGGATTCGCTGGCGAACGAGCGTATACATGAACTGAAATTGTTTCAGTCGAACCTTCGTGCTGGGATCGGCGGGGTCTTGCTGAATGTAGTCTTTGCTATTGGGGTCAATCAGGAGCATGATCTGCTTGCGAGCAGCATCGTAGCTGGTGCGTGCTTTCTGCAGTTGTTCTCGAGCCTGCACACGAAGCGCATCTTTTTCGGCAGCAGTGAGGCGGTCATTTTTTTCTTCAATTCCAAAAACTTTGGCGCGACTGTAGTGCAGGTTGCCTTGATAGCGAAGTGTCTTTGCAAGAGCTTCTGGAGTTTTCACCTGCGAAGCAAAATCGCTCAGCAGTTTTTCTGCTTCGTCAAGTGTTGATTTGAGCTTGGCTAGGTCTCGCACGGTAGCGGTGCTGGCGATCAAAGTCTCTGCTTTTTCGAATGGGATCGATTGGAGAAAAGCGGGTGACGCCATTTGGCTTTGTTCGACGCTTCCCAAATAATCTAGCGCCACATCGAAATAACCGTTTTCGCGAAGTGCTTCCAAGAACGCTTCGGCAGGTTCTTCAGCGACGACTTGATTCGATGGCAAACAGGCGAACCCGATCGGCAATAAAGCAGAGGCAGCCAAAACGAGGGCTTGAGAAAATCGGGTCGTTGCAGTTCTGGCGATTCTATTCATGGCGGGATGAACCTCAGTTTAAATTTTTGTTTGCGACGGGAGACACCATTATCTTAACAGCGAATGGTTGCAGGTAAACATTTTAGCCTTCAGTCATTGTGCTGTAAAATCGCATCGAGTGCCACTATGATAGAAGAAAGAAAATGGCGATCTGCAAATCATAATCGAAATCAAACCCATTGACGACCGATGAATCTGAAACCTGAACCCAATTCTTCCGACAGGGAAAATCAATCCGCCGACCCCGTGGTGGTGGAGAGTCAGTCCGCATCGGACTCGCGGTTGCCTGCTCGGCCTAAATCAGTGCTTCCTCCGCCAAATTACAATTCGCGACCAATAAAATTAAAGCTGATGGCGCTCGTCGCGTTGCTGTTGGGAACAATGGTGTTGATGCAAAAAGTGGGCGATCCGAAGTTTTGGGAACAGTTGTTTCCGCCTGAAGTCACCAAAATCAGGCTCGATGATGATCTGAGTGAGACGAAAGCCGAGGGGCTGGCCAGTGATCAGGATTCGGGCGAAGAGACAGGCGACGGTTCCAGCGACGCGGCCTCAAAGCCTGCTGACAAACAGTCGCCGCAATCAAGGTCGGGAGATTCGGAACGGGCAGTGCTTGAAAATGAAGTGTTGACTGCGAAGAAGCTTGGCGATCGCATCACCATTCCCGACGCAGCCGCTGAGTTTTGGAAGACCTCGGTCAGCAAAATGAGCACGCGCCAGCAACAGGAACTGTTTGGATTGCTGAAGCGAATTCGATACCGACAGCCGATTCCAGATGATGAGCGGCCGGCGCTCGTGAAAATTTTTCAGGTCATCCAATCACAACAGAAAAAGTTTCATCGGGATATGCTTGATCGTTTGCCAATTTTGACAGATGGTAGTTCCGAGAAAGCCGACCTGATGAATCGGCTGTATGAATCCGAGCAGTTCTGGGAGCAGAAGATTCAACCCGCGTTTCAGGCGGGCTTGGCGGATGACGCCATCACCGAGCAGCAAGAGCAAGATTTGTTCGAGTTGCAATTGCTGTTAGACCCCGTCATCTACCGCAGCATTCAGGATCGGTCTTCGATCGGCTGGAATGGTGACACGGCAGGTTGGTTGCGAATGTGGGAACGTGTGATTGCCAGCGACTGGGAAAACTCAGCTCCTGCAACGCACTTGCAGTTGTCCAGTCAACCGGATTTCTATCGCGGCCAGCCGGTCGATATTGCTGGTTGGATACGAACGATTCGCAAGCGATCACTGCAGGACAGCCAAATTGGCGTGCCGCACTATTACGAAATGTGGTTGCGCCCCGCTGATTCGAATGTGGCTCCTTACTGCGTTTATGTGCTGCAATTGCCGGACGGCTTTCCGGCTGTCGGCACTCGATATGAGGAGTTAAATCAGCGAGTTGAACTCACCGGCCTATTTTTCAAAATTCGCAGTTACGTCGATGGAGCTAAAGATGTGCGTTACACGCCTGTCTTGCTGGCCCGCAGTTTCGAGATGACTCGCGACCCCACCAGTATGCCCACCGAAAGTCTGGCTTGGCAGCCATCGGTGCAAATATGGATCGGAATTTTGGTCGCGATGCCTTTGATTGCCGCCGCCATTGCGTGGGCCGTTTTTCGTTCGTCGCAAACGCGTCGCTTTCAACCCGGTGCAAAAACCACAGAGAAAATCCAGCACACATTGCACGGTCTCGTGAATGATCCCCGAGTCCAAACTACCGAGGAAAAAATCAGAGACTTGTACCGCGAAGAGACCGACACCCCCGACGCAGAGAGCGATGAAGGGATAGCAAAACTGTGAAGAGCCAACCAATGAACACTCAGAAATTTAAGCGTGAGCTAGCCGTGACAAAACTCTTCCCTGCACTTTTGCCGCCGCTTGCCCGTTGCCACGGTTTGCCGCCACTGATAGCGCTAACTCTAAAGTCGCGGCTGCTGGCGGTTATGATCGCTTGCTTGACCGCGTGTTGCTTTACCCCGACGCGGGTCGCAGTTGCTCAGATTCACGACGACGAACCCATTGAGCTATCGGGATATTCGGTCAGTGAAAGTTATCAAATCGAAGACGAAATGTCGCTCGATTCAGACAACCAACATTTTAGGAAATTGCTGTATCGTGTTCGGCAAAGCAGCGCCGACAGTATGACGAAATACGCTCGCTTCTCACATGAGGTGACTTGGAAACAGATCGCCGAGTCCATCGCCGATTATCGTTTGTGGGTGTTTGATCGAAATGGAACGATCACTTCATTTTCTCGGCACGAATTGACCAACACCGAATCCAACGAGCCGATTCGCAGCTACTTCATTAGTCGCTGCAAGACCTCAACTGGCGAGCCGTTCGATGTTGTTTCGCTGTCGATACCTTCGGATTGGAACAAAACCGAATCCCTCAATCAGCCAATTCGTTTTTCGGGTTTTCTGTACTCATTGGTCGATAGCGTGCCGCTGTTCATCGCCGATCATATTCAGTGGTATCCAGAAGTTGAGAGCGCGGAGCTGGGCGTTACCGAATCGATGGTCATGCTCGCCAAGCATGGTGTGGATATCGGGCAGTTGGACAACGTGCGCCGACAGAACAGCAAATCAATGAGTCAAGCGGATGCGAGCATTTTCTATCAGATGCTCGCGGCGGTGAATAAGATTCCGGTCGAGCCGCAAATCGAGGGGCTGGGGTTTCGGGAGATCATTGTTCAACCTAAACAGCATCTCTTACGTGCCGTTAACTTTCAAGCCAGAGTCAAGAAATGCTCGCTCATCCAGCTTCCTCCCGAGTCAACGGCTCGTCTCGGTTTTGATCACTATTACCAATTGATCGTGTTTCCGGATATCGGTGGTAAGATTGTGGTGCCCAACCCTGGCGGTGAAGATTTGGTTTACAGTCGATATCCGGTGACCATTTGTGCTCGCGAGTTGCCTGAGAGCATCACCGCAGCGCAAATCGAAAACCAGCAAGTTCAAATTAATGGTTTCTATTTTCGTTTCTGGAAATATTCCGCCGAAATGACGGAAGCCGCCGGAGCTTCGGGGCAGTCAAGTCCGCTCGTGATTTCGCGAGTACCGATTCTGTTGATCTCCGATAGTCGATCGTTAAACACTTTTCTCACGTCGATACTTGGCGGGATTTTCCTGGTGCTGGCCATCGCTTGGTGGTACTTACGAAAAAGTCCAAATCGCACCATTGGCGAAGAGATCGTGCTTCCTGACCGCATGGACACAAGCGGTTTGGAGTAATTGGCATGGGCATCCGTGGCCTAGTCTTCCAGACTAAGGATTCACTGTCCGTGGCCTAGGCTTCCTACCTGTTGATCAGCTGCCGCTTTTTCTGCGTTCGATCTTTCTACAACTTCCCACCTTGTCAAATCGGAACGTCTGCGGGATATTCGCGTTGGCATCATCTCAAATCCGATTACTTGGCAGTGCTAGTTGAAGACGGCATCGCCCACCATTCTTGCTGAAGGAAATATCATCATGAAAGCTCCCGTTCGCGTTACTGTTACCGGAGCCGCCGGTCAAATTAGCTATGGTCTGCTGTTTCGCATTGCCGCCGGAAATATGCTCGGCCCAGATCAGCCCATCATTCTGCAACTACTGGAAGTTCCCCAAGTCATGAACGCGCTCAACGGCGTCGTGATGGAGCTCGATGATTGTGCGTTTCCACTGCTCAAAGGCATCGTCGCCACCGACGATCCCAATGTCGGATTCGCTGATTCTGATTTTGCACTGTTGGTCGGAGCGATGCCTCGAAAACAAGGCATGGAACGCAAAGACTTGCTGACCGCGAACTCAAAAATCTTTTCCGTCCAAGGCAAAGCCATCAACGACAATGCGAAGAATGACATTCGCGTTTTGGTGGTCGGCAATCCCGCCAACACCAACGCCTTGATTACGATGGCGAACGCGCCGGACATCAAGCACGGCAACATCACCGCCATGACGCGACTCGATCACAACCGTGCCATCAGCCAATTGGCTGGGAAGACTGGCAGCGATTCGACCACCGTCAAAAAAATGACGATCTGGGGCAATCACTCCGCGACCCAGTATCCCGACATCAGCGACGCGACGGTGGACGGCAAAGCCGCATCGGGATTAATCGATCAAGCTTGGTATCGTGAGACTTTTATTCCAACTGTTCAGAAGCGTGGTGCGGCGATCATCGAAGCCCGTGGCGCATCGAGTGCCGCATCGGCTGCCAATGCCGCTATCGATCACATCCGTGACTGGGTAATGGGCACTCCCGACGGCGATTGGGTCAGCATGGCGATTCCCAGCGACGGAAGTTACGGAATTGACGAAGGGCTGATTTACTCGTTCCCAGTGACCTGCAAAAACGGCGAATACTCGATCGTGCAAGGACTCGACATCGACGATTTCAGTCGCCAGAAGATGGATGCAACGATGAAGGAGTTGAACGAAGAACGCGATGATGTGAGAGATTTGTTGGCTTGATTGTCCTCAGCGAGATTTGTTCGCACGGTCGGATAGCTGAAACAATTCCGTTTTCTTAATACCCATTTCGGTGTCGGCGTGGGGGCAGCTTCCGCATGATCCGCATCCCGCGCCGCTGCTCGTGCGCCAAATCAGCATCGCTAATTTTCGCAACACGATCATCGCAGCGACCGCCACCGCCAGCGTCGCGGCAACCGTTTGCCAATTTTGAATGAGCCAGTTCATGCACCAACGTCGCATTTCAGGAGTTAACTTCACCGATTTGAGTCTAGCGGTTCCGTCTTGGAAGACAAGTCTCGATGGTGGCGCCCAGAATCACGATTTTGCGTTTGAACCTGGGAGTCGATTCAGGAGCGTCTCAGCGATTTACCTTTCGAGAGAGTGAGCGTTAACAGTAACTTCCGTAATCGCCCTAATCCATCTAACACAAATTCCGACAATTCTCCTATTAACATGGCGAATCTTAGCCGAAAAAAGTTAACGTACGCCCCTTGGGGAGTGGGTATTCGAAACAAAGATTAGTTCCATTGCTCGCTTAACTTGGATTCAGGTCGCAATCCC
>JBGSKR010000109.1:0-3041 GCA_041741135.1 Mariniblastus sp. | reverse complement strand
AACCGCACCCAGATTCAGCGACCACAGTAATGCGACGATCGCACTGCAAATAAATGAAGTCGTCAACGACCAGCGGTACTTGAGCGTCATTCGCAACGCTCGCATGAGATTTTTCATGGTGGTGTTTCTGAGAGCTTCCGTGCTGTTAACCTGTCGAGCATTTACCGAGCGTGTTGGACTAGACGCCAACTATGTCGGGCGAACATCGCTTCCTTGCGACCAATTTCGAGACAATGCCTCGACCACTACGCTCGAAGACTTTACACTTTTTCGTCCATTTAAGCCAAGATCAATTCAAGCGAAGTAAAACTGGCGTTTCGTGTTTTGCGACATCTGTTATTGTCGGCGATCAGCAAAATTGATAAGAAAGTCGCATGCAGACGCTCTGAATGGAATCAATTTCTTAGTAGGCATGTCTTTCCTGGACTTGCGCATCAGTGTTTCGGAGAGAAACCGACACTGATCCAAACACGGCGACTTGCAAGTAGGCAAGCGTTCCCAGGGCTTGCGACGCCTCTACCTAAGTAGTCGCTAACTTGACGTAGGCGAATCGATTGGGTAATCTCCATCGCCGAGAATCCGCCAGAGTAATTTCTTTACGTCTGCTTCTGTGCCATCATCGATTCCGGGCAATCTTCTTCCTGACGCATCGAGCTTACACATTCTAAACCAGTAGCTTCATGACCCAAGCAAATTTACAGATTCAGAAAGAACGACTTCGGCGACGAACGTTTGCCATTATTTCTCACCCCGATGCCGGGAAGACGACGCTGACCGAAAAAATGCTCTTGGTCGGTGGCTCCATCGAGATTGCTGGAACCGTACGCGGCCGAAAATCCCAACACTCGGCCAAATCGGACTGGATGGAACTTGAGAAACAGCGCGGCATCTCCGTCAGCTCAACTGTCTTAACCTTCGAGTATCTCGGAAAACAAATCAACCTGCTCGATACCCCTGGTCACCATGACTTCAGCGAAGATACCTATCGGACTTTGATGGCCGCGGATGCAGCCGTGATGGTCATCGATGCCGCCAAAGGTATCGAAGCACAAACCGAAAAACTTTTTCGAGTTTGTTCCGCGCGAAAAATTCCCATCATCACGTTCGTCAATAAAGTCGACCGACCCGGTCAAACACCGCTGGAGACGCTGGCGGATATTGAAGACAAGTTTGGCATCGAAACGATCCCCATGAATTGGCCGATCGGAAGCTCTCGTGAGTTTCTCGGGATCGTTGATCTCGCCAGTGATCTGCTACATTTGTATCACGACCGTACGGGCGAGCACCGCAGCAGCACTCAACAAATTGCTTGGGAGTCGATCATTCATCCGGTTGGAGATGCGCCCGATCTGAGTCAAACCCTATCAGCGAATCAACTGGACGAGACTTTTGCAAACGACGTGATTGCTCGGGCGGCGGAAGAACTCGAATTGGTTCGACTGGCCGGACATGATTTTCACCAAGCCGAGTTTCTGCTCGGAAAACAGACGCCCGTTTTCTTTGGAAGTGCTTTGACGAACTACGGCATCGAATTATTTTTACGCGGGTTCATTGACTTGTGCCCACCGCCGGGAACGAGGCCGATTGAATCTGGCTTCAGCGGACATAGCGATCACTTCTCTGGCTTTGTTTTTAAAATTCAAGCAAACCTTGACCCGATGCATCGTGATCGCGTGGCTTTTGTGCGAGTTTGCACAGGCAAGTTTGAACGGGATATGGATGTCGTTGTCGAACGCACTCGAAACAAAGTCCGACTACCGCGAGCACTGAAAATCTTTGGCAGAGAACGGGTGACGATGGACGAGGCCTACCCTGGCGACATCATCGGCGTTGTCTGTCCGGGCGAGCTGAGATTGGGCGATACGATCTACCAAGGCCCCGCCGTTCGATATCCTGGTGTCCCTCAGTTTTCCCCGGAAGTGTTCGCCAGTGTGACTTGTCCAGACACCTCGCGTCGCAAACAGTTCGATCGTGGCCTCGAACAGCTTGTCGAGGAAGGTGCGATTCAGCTCTTTCACACGAAGGGCAGTCAGCGCGATGCGATACTTGCCGCAGTGGGAGAGCTACAATTCGATGTCGTCCAATTCCGTCTTGAGACCGAGTACAACGCTCCTTCGCGTATTCACTGGCTGCCGTTCAAACATGCTCGCTGGTTCCAATCGGGCGAAAAAGATGGCGTGATCGACGCGCCCTACAGTGCGAAACTGGTGATTGATTCCTACGGCAGCGATGCGGTGCTAGTGCAATCCGAGCGTGATTTGCGAAATCTAGATCGCGACAACCCAAACACAAAATTCGAAGCAATTCACGAGAATCGGATTGCTTTAAGTGAGATCAATAATTCTGAATGAACCCAAACTATGAGATAAAGTCCAGCGATCTCATCTGCCCGTTGTGCGAGTCGAATCAGAACAAACCATTTCATCGGGACTCAAGTCGAGAATTCTTTCGCTGCGCAAACTGCTTCCTCGTCTTCGTTCCTCCGCAGTACTTTTTACCTCCCGCTGAGGAAATAGCTCAGTACGATCATCATCAAAATGATCCGCTCGACAACCGCTATCGAGCGTTTCTCAGCCGATTAGCCAATCCGCTCATGGAACGACTGACGCCCGGATCGCAGGGACTGGATTTTGGAAGCGGCCCAGGTCCGACAATGTCGTGTATTTTTTCCGAGGCAGGCTTTTCAATGCAGATTTATGACCCGATCTACGCACCAGACCGGCGCGTCTGGAAGCAGACTTACGACTTCATCACTGCCAGCGAAGTCGTCGAGCAGCATCACCGAATGTGGCACCATGCGAATCAGCACGCCCATCCGAGCGAAACCAACGAGCAACTGCAGCATGCCACAAAGGATTGTCATGTCAACCGTGTTATTTTTATAGGCGTTCGCGACGAACGTTGTCGCGAAAAAACTTTTTTCAATTTTTTTAATCTTTTGTTGAGCTCATCATAGGCAAGTTGCTATTGACCAAACTATCTCAAAAACTCCGCGATTCTCCGCTCCTCCGCCACTCCGCGTTTCAAAACGACATGATAAA
>JBGSKR010000108.1:0-3335 GCA_041741135.1 Mariniblastus sp. | reverse complement strand
AAGGGGCGTTTCTGGAATCTGATTGACGCAGCGGTTTGTTACGTTCGCGACGAGATCGCTGTGCCTGCGATTGGCAGTCATGACGCCGGTCGTTTTCTGCCTTTAATGTGGACGATCTTTTTCTTTATTTTGACGTTGAATTTGATTGGAATGGTTCCCGGATTAGGTGCTGCGACTGGCTCCATTTCTGTGACTGCCGTGCTGGCGGGCGTTGTGTTTGCGACGGTACTCGGAGTGGGCATGAAAAAAATGGGAGTTATCGGGTTTTGGAAAGCCCAAGCACCCCATATGGACTTGCCACCTGCGTTGAAGATCGTTTTAGTTCCCATGATTTGGGCGATTGAAGTTTTTGGCTTGTTCATCAAGCACATGGTGTTGGCCGTTCGATTGTTTGCCAACATGTTTGCCGGGCATCTCGTGGTTGCTGTGTTTGTGGCTTTCATTGGGGTGACGTGGAACACGTTATTGATGTACCCCGCCGTGCCCGCGGTAATTGCCGCCGGAACTGCGATCAACTTGTTAGAGTTATTGGTGGCCTTCATTCAGGCCTATGTGTTTACGTTTTTGTCAGCTTTGTTTATTGGTGCGGCAATTCATCCGCACTGATTTTTCGATAACCGTTTTTTGATTGCGGGTTGATTCGGGTTCATTCATAGGAAACCGTCAATCGCCTCGCTAACTGGACCTGGAGAATATAAATGTTTAAAGTCGTGTTTAGTTCGCTGTTTGTGTTGGCCGGTTTGGTATTCTGCTCGCCAACCTTTGCTCAAGAGGTCGGTTCGATCGACGGCTTGGGCTTGCTCGGCCAGGCTGCTGAATGGAAGTTCAAAGCCATTGGTGGTGGATTGGCCGTGCTTGGTGCCGGCTTGGGTATTGGGCGAATCGGTGGTGCGGCATGCGAGAGCATTGCCCGTCAGCCAGAAATGGCAAACAAAGTGCAGACGGCAATGATCATTGCTGCGGCTTTGATCGAAGGTGCTGCCTTCGCCGCGATTCTGTTGACGCTAGTTTACTAAATTGGTTTGTCAGTCGCTCAAAGTGTGTTGGCTGCGATGCCAATTCCTGAAGAGCGGTCGTTTATCGGTTGCTGGTTTGCTTTGGCAAGATTTTTTCACAGGTGTTTTTGATGGTTAATTTGAACTTGTGCAGTGTTCTGATTGCCGAAGCGGGTGGAGCTCATGCGGCTGCTCCTCCACTACAGTTTCGCGTCGATACCGCTTTGTTTTCGCTGATCATTTTCTGCGTATTGGCGGCATTGCTGTTCAAATTCGCTTGGAAGCCCATTATGGAGGGCTTGGAAAAACGGGAGAAAGGCATCGCCGATAATATCGATGCTGCCGCCAAGGCAAACGAAGAAGCGAAAGCTCAACTCGCCGGTTACGAAGCCAAATTGGCGAGTGCAGGTGCGGAAGCGGCTGCTGTGATCGCTGAAGCCAAAGCCGACGCCATGGCAGCCAAAGAACGAATCATGGCGGATGCTGCGGCTGAAGCTACGAAAATCCGTGATCGAGCGCTGGCCGATATCGAGGCCGCCAAAAATGCGGCTGTCCGCGAGTTGGCCGAAAGTAGCGTTGATACAGCGGTAACTCTCGCCGGGAACATCGTGGGCCGATCGCTAAACAAAGATGACCACACTGATCTGATCGAGAAATCGCTCAAACAGTTTGGAAGTGGAGCTTAATCGTCATGGCTGATGTCCGCCACAAAACCGTTTTCGACACCGAGCAACAGCAGATCGGCGTGATCTACGCGAAGGCGCTGCTGTCGTTCGGCAAAGACGCGGGAATTCTCGACACACTGGTCGAGCAGTTGTCCGATGTCGCGAATGTTGTCAGCGAAGTTCCCGGATTGCAGGCCTTACTTGAGTCGCCACGGATTGCGTTTGAAGAAAAATCAAAACTGCTGGACAAAGCCTTCGGTGGCAGAGTCGAGCAATCGCTGATCAATTTCCTGAAAATCGTCGGATCAAAGAATCGCTTTGAATGTTTAGCAGCGATCTCGGTTTCTGCGAAAAAATTGCAAGACGAAATGGCCGGTCGCGTGCAAGCCATTTTGACTTCCGCCGCCGAAGTGGACGACCGTGTAAAGAAAGCCATCGCTCAAAAACTTTCCAGCGTTCTCGGCAAAACGGTTACGCTGAACTCAGTCATCGATCCGTCGATCATTGGCGGAATGGTGATTCGAATCGGCGATACGATCTATGACGGCAGTGTTGTGAATCAGTTGGCTCAGGTTCGCGTTAAGGCGATCAAAAATGCTTCCGACGCGATTCGGGAAAAACTCGATCGTTTCGCAACGGCGGGCTAAGTTGGCTATCGAAACCGAAGTCATCGTCTAAGACGAACAGAGACTTTTAAGCAAACCATAAAAATTGAAAAATCAAGAATCAGAACTCTCAAGAGTTCTGCCACAGTAGGCGAATCTTTCCAAGACTCGCGCATTTAGAGAAAACAAACATGAAAATCAGTGCTGACGAAATTGCCTCGGTCATCAAACAGGAAATTGCCAACTTTCAATCGGAGATCGACGTTCGCGAAGTCGGAACGGTTCTCGAAGTCGGTGACGGTATCGCTCGGGTGCATGGACTGACCAACGTCGCAGCCGGTGAGATGGTCGAGTTCCCCGGCGGTATCATCGGGCTAGCGTTTAACTTGGAAGAAAATTCTGTCGGTATCATCATTCTCGGTGATTACCTGAAAATTAACGAAGGTGATCAAGTCAAATCGCTGGGCACGCTGCTGTCCGTTCCCGTTGGCAATAGCGTCGTCGGGCGCGTCCTCGACCCCCTAGGAAATCCGCTGGACGGCAAAGGTCCGGTTAATTCAAGCGAATCGCGACCTGTCGAAATCATTGCCGCTGGTGTTGCTGAGCGAAAGCCCGTTTCCGAGCCGATGCAAACCGGGTTGAAGGCCGTTGACGCAATGACCCCCGTCGGTCGCGGACAACGCGAGCTGATCATTGGCGACCGCAAAACGGGCAAGACCGCGATTGGGATCGACGCAATCGTGAACCAAAAAAGTTCTGGCGTCAAATGTTTCTACATCGCCGTTGGCCAAAAAGATTCGTCGGTCGCCGGTGTGATTAAAGAACTCGAAGAGCGCGGAGCGATGGACTACACCACGCTCATCGTTGCCGGAGCAAGTGCGCCTGCCCCGCTCCAGTACATCGCGCCTTATGCCGGTACCGCGATGGCTGAAAAATTCATGTACGACGGCGGGCATTGCTTGATCGTTTACGATGACCTTTCCAAACAGGCCGTCGCTTATCGCGAACTGTCGTTGTTGATGCGTCGTCCACCGGGTCGTGAGGCTTATCCTGGTGACGTGTTTTACTGT
>JBGSKR010000107.1:0-4664 GCA_041741135.1 Mariniblastus sp. | reverse complement strand
CTGCAATTGCTTCATCATGGAATCTCGGTACTGCCTATCAAGGTTGACGGGAGTAAGGCACCTGACCCAAATCTAATTCCAAATCGAGAGTGGACAACGCTTCAGGAAACACCGTTGACCGTGGAACAGATTAAAGCTTGGCCTGACACGCTAGACTCTTTTGGAATCGCAAGCATCGGCGGCTTGGTCAGTGGCAATCTTGAGATACTGGACATTGATTCCCTCGTTTTGTTCGATCCGTTTTGGGTTGAGCTTGAAAAAAAGATCCCTGGACTCATCACGCGCCTACCGAAGGTGAAGTCGCCGCGTCCGGGGATTCATATGTACTACCGCTTAGATTCGACGCAGGCAAATTGTGGCAAGTTGGCCTGTAAACCTTTTGTGAACGAAAAAGGCAAAAAGAAAATGAAAACCCTGATCGAAACCAAAGGCGACGGCGGCTACGTCCTGTCGCCTGGTTCACCCCGAATCTGCCATGAATTGAACAAGGAATACACCTTGTTGCCGGGGCCTGGAATTGATGAGATTCCGATTCTGACCGCCGAGGAACATGAAGCAATTTTGAGCACCGCTCGTGCATTCGACCAACGCCCGTCCTCTAGGCCGCAGCAAACGAAACTTTTGAGTTATGGTAAGGCCAAGCAGAGAAGCGTTTCCCTTGCTGGGCTCAAGCCATACGAGCAGTTTAACCTGGAGGCTGACTGGCGTGAGATTCTCGCCCAGCACGGATGGGTTCTGGTTTCTATCAAGGCCGACGGAGAGCAATACTGGCGGCGGCCCGGTAAATCGCACGGACACAGTGCACTGACGAGCGCCGAAGAACCAAGTCGTTTAGTGGTGTTTTCGGAGAGTGCGTGGCCGTTTGAGAGTGTCACGGACACTCGCCGTACCTATTCCAAGTTCGACGCCTTCAAGGCATTGAATTGCGAGGGCGACTTCGGGAGAGCGATGAGAGAAATCGCACGGTTGGGTTACACAGGATCGAAGCCATCGTTGGCTGATCGCATCACTTCGCGCTTACGCAAAAACGGCCAAGGATCTGATAAGGGCAGTCTTTGATGCCGAAAGCGTCGCATCTTCTCGCCGCTAAAGTTCAACGGGAACAGTAGCGGCGCGTCGAGCGATTTCCATTGTCGAACGAAATGTCAGTGTTGTTTTCGAGTTCCCCAATCGAAATGAATTTCTGCCATGCTCAAAGCCTCGAAGACACAGAATTTAACCCCCAAGGAGGTAACCACCACAACCTGTTTGAAGTTGGCCCGGTTCTGGCGGCGTTTACTGAGCTTTGTTTGGCCGCGGGTGCGACACCGATATTTGTCCACCACACGACCAAAACCAGCGCCGAGAATGATGTTTTTCCAACCGTCGCCCATTTAGCGATGGCAGGAATAGGATAGTTCACAAAGCAGTGGTTGTTGTTGTCGCGGCGAAGTGAGTTTCACAGTAAGCAAGGCAAAAGTGAATTGGTTTTGACGGTTGGTGGAATAGCGGGCCAGTCAAGTCGTTGGAATCTGGATGTCATCGAAGGACGATTGGAAACAGATTTTTCTGGCCGCGAGTGGAATGTGGAGGTGATGGATCCGACCGGCAAGAAAAGAAGGCGTCAGCCTCCCCGAGGAAAACCCCCGAAGGATTTGTCTGAAATAGACTTCTCGTGCATTCCAAAACAATTTCGCACTAAGAAAAAGGTAGAAATAGGGACTAAAGTTTGTAGAGCGTTGCGATCAACGAGTGTTGGTCGTAACGCTTTTTTTAAATTCAAACGGTTGCACGCCATGGACGTCATAAGGTCACTTGTTTCCCTGCCAGCCTTCAAACGCTTCGAATGCGGCAACCAACCGCTGCAAGTCCCGGACGAACTCCTCAGACAGGTCACAGCGATGCAACGGACGGGGGGCCTTGTCGTCACGAGTTGTGTTCATTTTCAACTCGATTTCCTCGCGACCGATAACATCCAACACGCGGCGCCAGTAGGTGTATTGGCCATGCAGTTCGGCGATCAAGGTGCCTGCATCGCGCAGTGCTGCCGGTAATCGTCCACGGAACGGCCTACCGCTTGGGATTTCTTCGCACGCTCAGTAAGCTCATGATCGCGAACGTATTCTCTCAGGCGTCGCACACTCCATTGTTCCTCGATCAGCAACTTTTGGTTTTTTTTCGGGCCGATTTGTTGTGGATTTTTGTCAACACGAACACTAGTGTCAGTCCGGGCACAAACTGTTTCGCTCGATATTGTTCCTCCAATTGGCTGAGATCCGCTGCGCTGTACCGCTGAGACAGCAGATGATGGGCTCGCGCATACTCGAAGGAAAAACCCTGTTGTTTGCCGAACTCTTCCAGGACTTTAGAGCCTGAGGTTCCGTCAGGGCGGGCTTTCATGGCTTTGTCGATCGTTTGACCAACCGCATGTGCTGTCAGGATTTTCTGGATTTGGACTTCGACCGCCGCAGAGGCTACCGGTAGTATTTTCGTCGATTTCGATTTCTTTTTCCCCATCACTATCTCTCGCGCGCTAGGATCAGTTTTATGCGTCGTTTCTCCTGTAATCGGACGGCAGGGGCTGGGGTGAATAAATGCGCTCACGGGGCGCTCAGGAGCCTTAATCACGATCGGCCTGTTGGGGGAGTCTACCATCTGAATTACTTAAATCCGGATTTAAAGGATTTGTGATATTGTGTAACAATGTAGTTGCAGCAGAAATTTGTTACCCAACTAGGAGACGGCATTGTCTTGGGAAACGCGCGGAAGCAACAATCGGCGATACCTGTATGAAGTGCGTCGCGACGGATCGACCCTCAAAAAACGCTATTGGGGAGGGGGTGCAGTCGCACTGGAACGGCATTGCGAGATACTTCGACAGCGGCAATTGGTTGCCGACCAACGCGCCGAGCTACGGGAACTGCAAGCCGACATGTGGGCAATCGATCAACGGGCCAAGCAGCTCAATGTAGGCTGTTTGCAGTTTTTGCAGGCGACGTACCTCATGGCAGGCTATCAGCCAACGGTGTCACGGAATTGGAAAAGGAAAGCCAAAATGAACTCCCTCGAGCAAACCCCCGAAGCAGAATCCAACACGGTTGATCCCCCAGAATCAATGTCTTCAACACCGCCTCAGACATTCGGCGAAGCCATCGAAGCTGCCAAACGAGGCCAGCCGGGGGCGCTGGAAATGGTGTCGAAATACGTCGATCACCACCCCGAACTGATCTCCACGTATGGGGACATGGCGACCTACACGCGAACTGCCTGGTGTAAAAAACTAGCCGCTGGTAATCCCTTGGCTTACAGCTGCATGGCGAAAAAGGCCACGCAACGAGTCGATGATCTGGTCGGTGAATCGCCCACCGCTCAGGAAATGTTGTTGGCACAACGCGTGGTGATCCACGAAATGCAGTTGAGTTACTACGAGCAATTCGAAGCCGCCAGTGTTGAGAAGTTGATCGGGACGCCAACGGGGACTTGGGTTGCCAAGCGTCAAGAATCGGCTTCCCACCAAATGCAGCGGGCAATCAGCCAATTGACGACGCTCCAGAAGCTGCAAGGTGAGATTCGACGAACCAGTCCCGCTGCGTCACTCCGGCTATTTGATCCAGACCGGGAAGCTAAAAGAAAAACGGCATGACCGTGGCCTTTGGCGATGCCGCATCAGACGCGTCGGAGGTGCGAGAATCTAACATGGCTTAGGTTGCAGGATCCGATGGGTGCCAGATCGACACCGATGTGGAAGCGGGGAATTATTTCAGTTGGTTTTTTGGAGTCTTTGGGCAATCGCGACGTGGATTAGACTTGAAGAACATCTGATAACGGTCGCTGTTAACTAGCCAAATACCCGCTGGTTGACACAACTTCATATGCTTGGCTTTCTTCGCCGCACGCTCCATTACGGCCGCCGGACTGTAGTCGGCCGCACGGTTGCTCTGATCCCATAAAAGAAGGGCCCCCGATCAAGATCAGGGGCCAAAAATAGAACTCGCGAGCGGTACGAGTTAGCTCCGCTTCGAAGATACAAGGCCGGTAGACACTCCGGCGACGACCTGAAAGTCATTCGCTATTCCGCGAAGAAGTACCAAGGCCACTGTCGAACTGAAAGAAAAACCAAGCTTAATCGGTTCTCAAAACGGTCGAATTTTACAAAACGGCGATTGTCGGGGCGATTAAGCAAGCTTAATCCTGCCTAACGCAAAGTCGCGTTTTTTACAATTTGCAGAAAATTGCACGTGGCTGTGTTGAAATGTTTTAGCGACGAACAGATTAGCCAACACGCGCAGCAAGCGTTCGATCGAAGCGACTGCATCGGCATGGTCGATGATGAACGCCATGGGTTGATTGAGTCCGACAACGGAAGGTTTTTACGTCGCCGTTCTCCACCGAAGAGAGCGACATTGAACTACGAAAGATTCTACCAAGGCCAACGCCCGTCGCCAAACAGCGAAGGTGATCGCCACCGGGCTTCTTGAACAAACCGTTTGAACTTCGGCTCGACCAAAGTCCGCTCAACACCAACTCATTATTTCAGTGATTCCGCCGATTGACGATCCAACTCCATTCGCCGCGAAGTCAAACGCTCAGATGTTATCCGACGCTTGCATCATCCTGGAAGTGAGACAACTAAGCCAAGTAATTCCGAACGTCTTTGTTCCATAGGTTTGTGAGCACCATTACAC
>JBGSKR010000106.1:0-3112 GCA_041741135.1 Mariniblastus sp. | reverse complement strand
CGTTGTCGTTGATGCGAGGATTGTTTTCGTAAGGCTTGATCCGATCAAGCGACCACATTTCGACCTGCATGTTTGGCCCTTCCGAGGCGAGAGAAAGAAACGGGAAGGGGTCGGTCGGTGGCTGGTTAGATAATCGGTTGTGTGGGTAGTTGGTTGGGTGTGCTTCGCGGCGTTTACGAGCGAGCGTCAATTGTGACCAAGGAGTGGCGTAGAAGGACCGACAGAGTCGGCCAGTTTTTAGACATTATTCTTATTTGTCTTGCTTAAGACCCCTCATGAACAATACCCGGCCATTGTTGCAACCGCTGACAAGATCCAATACTCCGTCGCGGTCCAGGTCGACTAATTCGGGTGAGGTGTCGCCTCCGTGCTCTTCAGGAAGGTCCAATTCGCTCCCATCGGACCAACGAAGCATCTCCGGCGCATCGAGAAGCGGGTCGTCAAGCGTGCCTTTGTTTAAATATCGTTGAACGTTTCCCCAATTGCGTCCCATCAACATGTCGAGTTTTCCATCTTGGTTGAAGTCAAGGATGCGAGGGTGCGAGTTGTATGCCCTACCAAGACCACCAAAGGAGGCGCCAGTTTCAAACCGTGGTTGTTTCGGTGTGCCATTGTTGCGATACCAAACCAATTGGCCATCGAAACAACCTGTGATAATGTCTTTTAGTCCGTCACCGTCCCAATCGGCGATATCAAAACGACCTTTGCAATCCTTCTGTACTTCCCACAAGATTCCAGCTTGATCGAAAATCGGAAAGGCCGCGCGGCCCTTGTTTTGATGGATAGCGATTTTGTTATCTGAACCACCGACGATCAGATCGGGCAATTCATTGCCAACCATATTCTCAAAAGCTATTCCAAGCGACGACTCGCCCCAGCGTTCGAGTTGCCCAGCGCGGATTTGTTGCGGTGATTCAAATCCTTTTCTGACTGGGTCGCCAGAGTTAATGAACAACCAAGCAAATCCATCTGCGGTGCCGACAAACAAGTCCAAGTCACCGTCCTGTTCCCAATCAAAACAACGAGTTCTTATGCCGCCAGGAAACTGGATCGGACGTCCGAGAATCGTTAACGCAACTGGCCGCTCATAATTCATGGTCGACACGGACAAGGGCAATTCTTCCGCCGGTTTTTTCTTCGGATTAGGCACTGCTGGCACGTGCTTCTTCTCGCCTTCCTGGTCAACTTGCGTTTTCGGTTCGACTGCTGGTACTTGTGGCTTTTCAGGCGTCTGTGAACCTACTACCTGCGTTACTTTTGTCGCACCGACGATCTCGCACGGCACGTTGTACTTCGACATATCTTTGGCAAGCTCGCTTTCAGGTCGCGTGAAATCAAGCATCAACAATGTTGAGTCATCGGTGTTGTAAGGTAGCGTCGCGTCGTAGTCTTCAGAGTAACGAGGCACGTCAGAAATGCGTACCGATTGAACAATGCCGTTGAAGAACAGCTGTGGGTTGCCGTCATCATCCGGGTCCGCACCAATCATAAGTGGGAATGGAGAAGGGCGGTGACCCTTTGCATCTATCCGAGACTGCATTTTACCGTCGACGAAAAGCGAAAGAGAGGCTCCGTCAAACACTCCGGCAACGTTATGGAGCGTTCGGTTTTGTATTTGTTCGTTTGACAAGGCTCTACGGAACTCTTTCGGATCGTGGAAAGAAAATGCCCAACGACCTTCGTAATTGTCTATCCCGACACCGTTCGATTCCCAATTGCCAACGATACCGTGGCAAGAACCCAGCGGCATCGCAATGAATTCAATCGTAATTGGAATTGAACCATCGTACTTGAGGTTTGTCCGAACAAAATCGTCGCCGTCAAACCGCAATCCTATGGGCAATCCACCAATAGGCGGTGCATTGGTGACGATTCTACAGTTCGGCAATGCGTCCTGAAGTCGGTCGACTGCTTCGGGCGTGACGTCACAGTCTTTGATCTCGAGCGTCTCAAGCCGTTTAAAAGAACTCAATTCGACCAGACCTCGGTCGGTGATTCCGGTGCCGCTTAGACGCAGGACCTTTAACTGCGGAAGTTGTTTGAGTGTGCTGAGACAGTCATCTCTAATCAAATTGTTGCCATAGAGGTCTAGTTTTTCAAGCAAATCCAATTCAGGAAACTGCTTTACGCCGATAGATGTTATTTTTGTCTCCCGAAGACCAATGAAAGTCGCGTTCGGAAATCGATCAAGATACGCGATGCTTTGATCGCTAAAAGACGTACGATCAAAACTGACGACTTTCACAGTTGGCATTGTCGAAAGGGCCTTGAGTCCGCTTCCTGTGCATGGACCAACTCGTACGCTAAGAGATTCCAAATTTGGGAATCGGCTGAAATGAATCAATCCTGAATCAGTGATGCTGTTGTACCAAAAATCTAAAAATCGGAGATTCGAGTTTTGTTGCAAACCAGCTAAACGTTCATCGTCAACGAATCTACCCGGATTGAAAAACAGGAACTCAAGTGTCTTCATCTTCCCAAGAGCTTCAAACGATTCAACGCTAAGAGAGGGGACGTCAATCGTCGTAAAATGTGTTACTGTTTCTAATCCGCTCAGCAACTTGACTGCGGTTTCATTTTCATAATCACCGCGGAAGCTCACCTCCTTGACGATGAAAGGCTCTCTGGGCAACTTTATCGGATCGTCGATCCATGTGAGATCGCCGTCGATTTCAATCGCTACAGTACCTTTTCCTATCAAGACTACTTCTGCTGCGGCACGGGCGGGATCGACTTCCGCCGATTTGGCTGCGGGGACTGGCTGTGGTGCGACTGGCTTTCCAGGCTCCGACATTGCGATCTCTACTTTCGCATCTGCTGGGACGACTATTTCTTCAACCGTGCCATCGGAGTTTGTGATTTTGATGATCCAACCGCCAGCCAAAAGCAAGAACGGCAGCGCTACCCCAGCGGCGATCCAGAAATTGCGTTTCCTGTTTCTCCCGCGACCGGAGCGCGAGGCGGGTTGTGGTTTGCGTGCTGGGCTGGTGTCAATCGAAAGTTGTGGCAATGAAGCCGCAGGAACTTCCGACGCGGCGACGACACCGACTGGGAGCGTCGATTCGATCTCGCGTGTCGTAGCGTCGCCTTGAAGTGCATCGGCAAAGGCCTT
>JBGSKR010000105.1:0-3829 GCA_041741135.1 Mariniblastus sp. | reverse complement strand
CGCCAACGGTCAGATCGGTATAGTAAACGCCGATGCCACGCTCAATTTTTGTTGGGTCGTAGGCGTCGGGAAGATGCCACGTCTGGCAGCGTTCAACCATGTTCACGTACTCGGCGGGAAAAACATAACCACCATCGGCGTTGCCACCGAGAGTCGAGACTTTACCGTTTTCACCCCACAGGTTCGGCTGTCCAATGTCGTGGTCATCGGGGATCGTGATCACAGGCCGGTTGCCGAGGACGTCGCGAAACTGCACGCCAAATTCCAACCAACCGTAGGTGTGTTCCGTGTGATGGTAGGATTGATCGCCGGCGAAGAACAACAAATCGGGGTCCAGCTTTTTCAGGTTGTCGACGATTTCTGATCGAGCACCTGGCGTTCTGGAACTGTTACAAGAAAGACTGCCAACAACGATGATGTCCTTATCGGCGGGGTCTTTGCGAATGAGTCCTGCGAAAGTGGCTGCCTCGCCATGACGAACGCGGTAGACGACGTCTTGGGTATTGTCCCAGTCGTCAATGCGGAAATGAGCGCTCCAGCCAAGCTCGATGACAGGTTGTTTGGCAACTTCTTTCCAGTCTCCGTCGCCTTGTTGAAACTCGAGTCGCACCTCGCGGGATTCGTCGGGCAGGAGCGGGAATAGTTGCGCTGTCATTTTTAGTGTGCCATGATCGTGGGTGTAAACGGCAAAGGCACAGACTTCGTTTCGCGGAACGTTCAATGGCATCGTCTGACGTGGCGCGGGTTTCTTCTTCCACCACTCGCCCGTGGATAGCGTTTCTAGATTTTTGAATTGTTTGCCGAAGACCGGTTCTGTGTCTTGGGCAACGGCGGTGCTGGTCGGCAATACTAACAGTGCAACTGCCAACAGTGCGATGGTCCAAACGACTGAAGCTTGAGAGGCACGGTAGAGTAGCGCGGAGATGGATCGATTTCGGGTCATGGTTTTGCTTTACAGCGACTGGAGTGCGTCAGTTAATCTATGAAGTTCGATTTCCAGATTGGCCAGCAATTGCGCAGCGTCTGTCAAATCGCCTTGGGTGCCCGCTGTCTCCAAGTGCCATGCGGCGTCGTAAGCAAGTTCAGCGGCGAACGGCGCGACGGAGCCTTTGATCGAATGGGCAGCAGCGTTTACGGCTTTCGCATCACCGGCTTTCACGGCGGACTGAGCGGCGGCGACCAGTTTCGGCAATTCATCGATCAACGTTTGGGCGAGGTCTTTGAGCAGGTCTTCCATTTCAGCCACGTTTTGCAAGGCAACGGGTTTATTGAAGACCTTCTCGGAAATCGATTCGGACATGGGTTCAGTCATGGTGTTCATTTCGCAAGTGAAGCAAGTGACAACAGAATTTCGAGTCGCGTTTTCGCCAAGACAATCTCGCTAATTCAATTTCGAATCATCCGGCGTCAAGCCAATCACGATATCGAAATTGGCCGTTAGCTCACCAATCGTCGAATCGGGCAGCGGCTGAAAGTCGACCAGCAATGTTTGCCGCGATTGAGGATCAACAATCCGCTTAAGCAACCCGTCTCGTTCGTTTTGGGGATGATCCTTAATCATCATTTGCGTGGTAAGTTGTCGTTTGTTTTTGACATCGACCGTGAAATGAATATGAGGTGTGCGACCAGGATAGCTGACCGGCTTAATTGTGCGAAAATAGTACTCGCCCTTGAGGCCTGTAGTGAATCGACCAAAACCCTGAAAGTTTTTGTCTTGCTGATTTCGGTCACCGCCACGCGAATGCAGATAAACACCTTTGCCGTCGCATTGCCAGATTTCGACCGTCGCGTTTCGGACGGGATTGCCTTTGATATCTTTAACCGTGCCCGTAAGATGTGTGATCTCTCCCACGCCTGGCGTGATCGAATCGTTGAGGATCAGCAAATCGTTATCGGTGTCGAGCGGAAGTTTGTCGGGATAGAACGGCCCTTCGGTCATACTAGCGGTCAGCAATTCTTCGGCGAACAATCCGGGACGGGAAAAGAAAATTCCGCCCGCGATGGCGGCAACGGAAATTGATGAGCGACGAACGAACTCACGACGTGGTAGAAAGAGTTCTGGTTTCATGACAATCGGGCTTTCGATAAAGTTACAGAGAATTCGTTACGCGTGTGAAACCCCATTATGCCCCATTTCGAACGGAATAAAAGAAATTTTTTGCGATAACTTGTAGAATCCCAAGACCGATTGTTGTCTCCATTGAGTTTCAATTTTTTGCAGCGGTTCCAAAAATGTTCAGCTACGATGATTTTGATAATGATGAGTCAAGCCATTTTGGCGCCGACGAAGGCCCATCAAGCGAAGCGGAGTACGTCTGCGATTCGTGCGGCGAAACCATCGTCATTCCCCTCGATATTTCGGCGGGTATGGAACAGGAATATGTTGAAGACTGTCCCGTTTGTTGCCACCCGAATTTGATTCGAGTACGATTTGACGCCGACGGTCGTGGAGATGTCAGCAGTGAAGGGGAGTGACGATGTCGAGCGATGATTTGAAGATAACGCAACCGGTTAAGTAGATTTTCAGTAGCCCGATGCGCAATTTTTAAGTTGCGTTAATACAAGCCCGACGCGCCAGCGAGGTGACGTTTAACGTGATTTGCGGCAACCTCGCTGGCGCTTCGGGTTTGTATTTGGTCACCTCGGGATTGTGGTTTCGCTCGCGATTGCCTCAAAATGCTATAGCAGTCGGCCGATCGGCAAGCTACCCATGCCACGAGCGCAAGCATTCATAACCGTTGTGCGGCTAATTTTCCCCAACACTTTTCCTGAATCCATCACGGAACAGAAAGTGGCACTTTGATTTCGGAGCCAAGCCGCAACCGAGTCGATTGCCAGCGTTGCCGGAACACTTACCGCGTTGCTCTCGTGAAGAGGTTGATCCGCGTACCAAATTCCTTCGTCGGTTTGGTCGCGAGAGGAACCGCTGTCTTGCGAAAATGCTTTATCCGACGAACGATCGCCAGTCCAGTTTTGGAACGAATGGTCTGGGCGGCCAAAAGGGCTTTGCTGCGTTGATGAACAACGTTGCTGCTCCTGAGCCACATGCGCATTCTCGGAATGCGCAGCCAAATAAACGAATCCAGCAAGTAGCAACAACATTAAATTGCCGGAAGTCAAAGCGAAGATCGCAAAACCAACCGCGATGACTTTGCCAACCGTCGCTGCGATGCGGGTCGCCGTACCATAGTTGTTGAACATGGCCAATGCACTTCGAAGCACACGGCCACCGTCCATCGGAAAAGCCGGAATCATGTTGAACACCACCAGCACAACGTTGGCGTACATCAACTGCGTCAAGAAATTACTGATCAATCCAGGCGCCATGAGCGGGTTTAAAGAAAAACCAACAAACAAGATTGCTGCGATGACAACGTTGACCAGTGGTCCCGCCACGGCGATCCATAATTCTTGCCACGGGTTGCGCGGCATCCGTTCCAGTGCCGCAACGCCGCCAATGGGCAGCAAAGTGATATCGCGGGTGCCAATTCCAAACTGCCGGGCCGCCAGCGCGTGCCCCAGCTCGTGCAACAATACACAGCCGAAAATGGCCAACACAAACAAGATCGAAATTGAGGCTGCGGCAATGCCCGAACCGGCCAGCAATGACGAAAAATAGATGTAAATCGGTAAGAGAAAAAACGTCCAGTGAACTCGGATGCGAATCCCACTGATCGTGCCAAGATCCCAAGCGTTCATAGTCGGATGGCCTTGAGTAAGATGAAAAAGTGTTGCTCAAAAAACGAAGATGTTTGTTTGCCAAAACGTCATCGTTTCAAAAGAGGCTATTCGCACGTCAGCCGTGATTCTTGGAAAACCGAATCTGGCA
>JBGSKR010000104.1:0-3113 GCA_041741135.1 Mariniblastus sp. | reverse complement strand
TCTCCAGTCAGACTCAAAATGCTTACTGTTTGCCTGGCGGTAAGGTCGCGATTTATGAAGGAATCTTACCAGTCTGCGAAGACGAAGCCGGCCTTGCTGTCGTGATGTCGCACGAAATCGCACACGCCTTAGCCCGTCACGGCGGTGAGCGAATGAGCCAGAATATGGCCGTTGATGGTGCGAAAATGGTCGCTGAAAAATTGGCCGGGACCTACGCGCCCTCCAAAAAAGAACTGATGTTGCAAGCTTATGGTGTGGGATCAAAGTATGGAATCTTGTTGCCCTACAGTCGTCGCCAGGAATCCGAAGCCGATGAAATTGGCTTGGATCTGATGTCCCAAGCTGGATACGATCCCCACGCCGCGCCGGGATTCTGGCAACGCTTCGCCTCCCTTAAAGACGGGGAGCAGACACCGGAATTCATGTCCACGCATCCCGCTGATAGTCGTCGCGCTGCTGACCTGCAAAAACGTTTACCCTCTGCGCAGGCGCTCTACGAAAATGCTCCGCAAAAAATCGGTCGCGGAGAAGCAGTTTAAGGCGGGTGCCCGAATGAACGGTACGTCAATATTCCAAAGCGAGAGCAAGCAAATGAAACTCGCGTTAATTTCGAGTTGGCATGCTTTTTCCGCCGCATGCCAAAAAAACCAACAGCTTTACCGACGAACGTTTTTTAACGTCTCTGTCAGATCAACTTTCTTCGCATCCGCCCACAACGCTTCCAAACTGTAAAACTGGCGCGTGTCCTCGTCGAAAAGATGAATCACCACGGTTCCGTAATCCAGTACAATCCAACGGCTTTCATCGAAACCGTCGATGTTCATCCGTTTGTCGTTAAGCTCTTTTTCCAGTTTGTCGTCAATGTCTTCACTGATCGCGTGCAACTGACGACGACTCGTTCCAGTCGCGATGACGAAGTAATCGAAAATGGCCGTATGCTCGGTCATGTCCAAAACGACGATATCGGTAGCTCCATTCTCAGCCGCTGTTTTGGCAGCCGCAAGCGCAAGCTCTAAACTTAATTGCGGTTGTTCCCGTCGCGCCGCTGCTCCGGAAACTGGATGGTCGAACGATTGCGACTCTTTCTCCGCGATGGTTGCATTGTTTTCGGCATTCTCCTCGAAGTTGGTGGTTTCGATGGCAACGTCATGTTCGACGGCGTTATCTTTATCTGAGCCGCTTGGAATTTCACTCACGCGATATGTCTCGAAAAGGTTGAAAGGGTGGTCAGAGCAGTTGTCCGCCGAAGAATCTATATTGTAGGTAACAAGCAATGCTTTGCTACCCGTGACTTACGCAACCGACAGGAAATTAGTATCGCAAATTTTTCGTCGTTGACGTCGCCAGTCGGCGGAATCCAAGTTCCGGCAAACGTCCCTACGTAAGTTATTGATGTGTCGGTCCTAAGGATCAGTCCCGAAACTATTTCCGTAGGATGGACATTCTTGTCCGTCCATTCACTCGTGTCGGACAGGAATGTCCAACATACAAATCGGGACGTTATTTCAGGACTGATCCTAAGTTGAAATCACCGACACTCTTGGGTGAACCTTGGATTTCGGAATTAAAGCAGGCCAGTAGCTGATGATCTCCGTCGCTTTAGGTCGACCTCCCGCATAACCCGTCACACCGGGCGGACCACTGGTGACTAAAGGGACAATCTCCATTCCCAATCGGTTCAGCTTTTCTGCATCGCGGCTGCGAGCTCCAATTCGCAAAATGACTTCCGCCGGATTTTCCGGCGCGGGCATGATCCCCGCATGACAAACACTCGTACCCACGATCTCGACGAATTTTTCGTCGTCGGAAAACGTCACGCCGTCCATCGCCGCGCGTTCAAACACAATTTCGGCGCAAAGTCTGGCTTTGTCGATCGCCTCCGGCCCAGCGACGGTCAGTTGCCCGAGCACCTTGTAACCCTCGTGAAATGCAATAGAAACTTTGTAGCTATCCGTTGCTCGTTTGCCCCTGACTCCCCAAGCTTTCACTCGGTCGTCACCGTCGCTGGCCAATTGAATCGAAGAAAAATCAGTGATGCAATCGGGCGAAAGATAGTTTGCCGGATCAGCCATCTCGTAAACCAATTGCGACTTCACCGTCTCCAGCGAAACACACCCGCCGGTTCCGGGGTGCTTCGTGACCACAAAGCTTCCATCCGCATGGGCTTCAACAATCGGATAACCAATCCGCGCCATCTGCGGAATCTCGCGCCAATGCACGAAGTTACCGCCCGTACATTGAGCGCCGCATTCAAGAATATGACCGGCAATTGTGCCCGCCGCTAATTGATTCACATCGTCCATCGTCCAACCGAACTCGAACATCAGCGGCGCAAGCACCAGCGAAGGATCCGCCGCTCGACCCGTGATCACGATGTCAGCGCCTTGCCGCAAAGCCTCGACGATCGGTTCGGCGCCAATGTAAACATTCGCGGTTCTCACATCCGACAAAATCGACTTGAGTGATTCACCGGTGTCAAGATTCAAAAACGTTTCGCCGCCATCGATCAGCGACTCAAGTTCCGGCAAAATATCATCGCCGTCAACAATGCCAATCTTGATGCCACTCAGTCCCAATTCGCGAATGACTCCCACCAGCGCATCACGGCAACCAATTGGGTTCACACCGCCCGCGTTAGCAATAATTTTGACTCCCTTTTGTTGACACGTCGGAAGCACGCGACGACACATCTCGATGAAGTCATGCGCGTAACCCTGTTTCGGGTCTCGGTTCCGCAGTTTCTGCATGATGCTCATCGTGACCTCAGCCAAATAATCGAGAGTCAGATAATCCAACGGCCCTTCGTTGACCAACCGCACAGGACCGAGAAGACTGTCTCCCCAAAAGCCTTGTCCATTGGCGATACGAATAAAATCGGACTCGGATTTTTTTGTAGTCGGTAAGTTCATTTCGTTATTCTTCAGAATTCCGCATCGACAACTGCCAAATATTTTTTGATTCTATCCGAATTTTTCCCGAGAGTCAGTCACCGATGCTTTGTCCGGCGCGACATCGCCAACGGCGCAATTCTAACGACGCTTGCTCCATCAGTGTCACGGGTTTAAACTGTCTCGTGAAGTTCAAACCCGCGAATCTTTCTTCTCCAATGCCAG
>JBGSKR010000103.1:0-3275 GCA_041741135.1 Mariniblastus sp. | reverse complement strand
GTTGCATTGTCGCAATTCTCTCTGGTTCAGTGAAATTGCATGCCACCAGCAATTGAGCGTCGTGCCCCCGAAGGTTGGGGATGCGACAAACCAAACGCGCTTGATGCTGCCACTGACGAACGACTTCAGCCGTGATCCGTTTGTATTTCAGTTTCGTTGCCATCGATTCAGCAGTCTGCTTGAGAAAATCGCCAACCGACACCACGCCAATCTTCTCAAAACGCTCAGCGGTTTTCGGACCGATCGATGGAGCAGCCTCGATATGATCCTTGAGGTCAAGAAAGTATCGCGTTTTTACCTTTGAATCGGACTCCGGCTCGGAGCGCGGAGTGACGGCGACAACGGGAGCGATCGCCGGTGCCAAAGTCCGGGTCGAAGGCGTTTGCATGCGCGGAGAACGTGCTTCCATTGGCTCTCGCGGGATTCTTGGAGAACTCGTTTTTCGATCTATCGCTGATTGGCTTCGAATGGGAAGAGATTGCAATGGTCTGTCGTCTTGCTCGATATAACTTTCTTCGTCAGAACTGTCATTTCTGAAACTGCTGACAACAAAGTTTGTTTCACTGAGCATTTCTCTTGAAGGGCGCGATGGGAACGTCACTTGCCCACGGCGATTGAATCGGGAATTGTTTTGCCATTGCGCACGGGTCGAACTAAGCGAGCGAAGCCATCCCTGGACTCGATCGATCGACATGGAATTGGCGTAGCTTCGAAAACGCCCGCCTTCGCTTGAAGCCAGAAAACGCCCAATGCGTTCATAAAGCGGGTCCACGTGCGACGTTGCCAGATGAGCTGGCTCGGTGATGCCACAAGCTACCAGAATGCGAGCGTCGATGGTGCGTAGTCCCGGCACATGACACAGCATCCACAAAATCGCCTGCCAACGGTTGATCTGCTCCGCGCTAATCCCCACATCCCGCAGCGTATCGCTGTATAAATTGGGGTCGCGTGCCAACAGATCCCGAACTGATTCGACGCCCATATCCGAAAGCGCTCGTAGCTGCTCGCCGGTAAACAAATCGATGCTATCGAGCAATGTGTGATCGTCAATTGTAACAACGTAGCCCAGCGGCTCTCCGATTTGATCGACCGAAATGGAATGCACCGGAGCGTCGTTCGCAGTTGTGTGACCCCACATCGGCATCGACACATAGGAGACTGTCTCGTCGTAAGGTACCGATTGAGATCGCGGAATCGAACTCGAATGCAGTAGTGAGTCGCGATCTTCGAATTCCGAATCTTCGTCGACCTGTCGATACTTCGAGTAGGGGTAAATGTCCCTAATCGATTCTGGCGATGAAATTTCGTCAAGGTGATAGTTCGTTTGGGATTCGAGGAAGTGATTTGAACTAATCGATGCAGTCGAGTTGTTGGACGCGGTCACGGGAGCGACTACGACGGGCAACAGCGGCCCGGACGAGATAGTGGCACTCGCAGTGGCCGATCCGTAGCGAACCGGTTGTTTGATCGGTTGCAGTTCAAACACAGGCGTACCCGGCAAACGATCAGCAAGGTACTGATGCTGAGTGAAAAGAAAAATTTGGTGTCCGGCACTACTGAGATCAGAATAGAACTTCAGCACCGAGTCCACGACGTTACGCGGTACGTTGGCAAACGCATCGTCGATCAACAAGGGAGCGACAGCCGACTCGCCAGATGTGGCGCTGCGAGATTCGAGAAACTCTTTGGCCGCCACCGCAAGACACAGATAAACATGATCTTGAAGAAGAGACTCCAGCGCAGAAAAGTTTAAGACTTTGCCGATTGCACTGCGAATCTGAAACGTCGAATTGGCATTAGCATCAGAAATCCAGACTTGAGTTAGCTCTCCGTCAGACAACCGGCGGAGCAGTTCCGTGGCGCGGGCAAGGATCGGATTATTCGCCGGAATGACGAACCGTCGGTCTTCCTCGACGCGACTGAGCAACACAGCGTACTCAGAGTTCATTTGACGCAACTCGATATCGATTCGGCTGAATTCACTGGTCGGAATCTTCGCTTCCAGCTCCAAACGAATCGATTCGCGTTCACGAATAAGACTTGCAAGACGAGATTTTAAGTTTAACAAATCCGAATCGGCTCTAATCAGCCACTCAACGAGTTCAGCGTGTTCTCGCTGAAGCCGATCCAGTCGATGTCGTTGTTCGTCGCGATTTGGAGCCGAAGCCGTTGCGGGCGGAACCGCTTTTTGTTGGGAACCAAATTTTTCAAGCGGCACATTGACATAGCGGCGACGCGCTACCAAATGGCCTTCGTGAATCGCACATTGATTAAACTCGTGTTCACCGCGCGTGATCGCATCCGCACCGGCGGCATCAAGTTCACGAATCTCGCTGACAATCGATTCGCGGCGTTGCACCAGTCGTTGTAAATTTTCGTTGATTTCGTGATAGCAGCGTCGCAATTGTCTTAGCTCTGCGGCCGCGGCTTTATGGCGGATGTGTTTGTATTGCTGAGACAGCTCTTGGCATAGTCCTTGCAAATCGACTCGCATATTTTTGCAGACATCACCAAGAGATTGTGAGTTGGTGGTCGCACCATGGCGCGCTGCTTCCGTGGGAATGAGTGCATCGGACAAACTTTCCGCGCGATCGATTTTGCCTTCTAATGAAAACAGAATTTCTCGGGAGTTGTGATAAGGATGCTCAGTGGAATCAAGATGGATCTCGTCCCAAACCGCCATCTCGTCTTTTAAGCGAATTCGCTGATTTTGAATGTCAGCTTGAAGATGGCGCCAGCAGCGAATCTGATCATCAACCTCGTCAAGTCGTTGGTAGAGCGCGACAATCGGATCAATGCCCAGCGTCTGAACCGGAGCGATATACGAGACGGGAGTGGCAGCACTCTCAATCAGTCGACGTAGTTCATGAATGTTGGATTCGATCAAGTTCAATCGATGACGTTGAGCAACAATATCAAAGGTCGAAATTTTCTTGCCGACCGATTCGATCTCTCGATCAACCTCCAGCAGTCGATCGCGATGATTGGATTCAAATGAACCGATTTGATTTTGTAGCCGATTTCTTTGTTGTTGAAGATCGTCGATTCGTGACGTGAGGAAACTTAATCGGTCCGCCCGCGATTGGGCGTCGCGTTTCCATATCTCGTAACTTGAATCGTCACCGCTGGCGGCAACTCCAAGTGGCACTCCGAGTTTACTTCGCAGTTGGTGAAGCAAACGATGAACGTTGTCGCTGGTTTGTCGGAAACTAAAACTGTAGATCGTGTCGTACAACTCGGAAGAAATGGTACCGAGCAGTCGATCCGTCGACGAT
>JBGSKR010000102.1:0-10376 GCA_041741135.1 Mariniblastus sp. | reverse complement strand
GAGTGCGTCTCGTCGAGTGAAATTCATGATTCAAGCTCCTTGATTGCGAAGTGAAAAATCTGGACAAAGGAAGACAAAACGAAGCCGTGCAATTTGGCATCGCGGTACTGCAAATCATGATAAAGTTACTTTGTGCATTCCACAAATATTTTTTGCAGCTGTTTACGACTTTCAAGTCGCGAGCGAGGCGGAGTTGGCTTGTTAATGAATTTCCACAAGGTCAAATTGGTCGATGACCTGCATCGCATTGCCAATCATTATCAAGCGTCGCGAGTTTCTGATTGAACCCCGTCCATTTTTCCATGTCGATTTGAAACGCGGAGTGGCGGAGGTGCGGAGCAGCGCGGAGTCTTTGAGATAGGTTGGTGGGGTGTCAGGCGAAGTTTGTGGTTGAAAGCAATCGAACATTGACTCGCAGGAAGGATCAATTCAACACGGCCATTTCGATTCAATATTCAATTCCTATCTTTACCGATCATTTGATCTATCCCAGTTTTGCTGGCTTACTGGAACTCTCGCCGCATTCGTTCTAAGATCAGTGTTCGCAAGTTCGCCTTTAAATTTAATGACGGAGATTTCCGATGAAATTTAGTGCTGGTATTTTAGTGCTATTGAGCTTTGTCGTCGGTGCTCAGGCACAGGAGATCAAGCATTCTTTTTTTGTCGCCGGCCCTTCTTTCACAGGCATCATTGATGAAGCGGGTAAAGAAACTTGGAACGCTGATCGACCGGGCGCGCGAGACGGATTCGTGTTGCCGACTGGAAACGTCTTAATCGCGTGGGGCAACGAAGTCCAAGAACTTCAACCCGACAAAACGATTGTCTTTCATTACGTTAAATCGCCGGAGAACAAAGAGATTGGCACCGTCGCTCGACTGGAAAACGGAAACACGCTGATCACGGAACTCGGTGCCAAACCGCGACTGCTGGAAGTCGACAAGGACGGCAAGATCGTGATCGATGTTCCGCTCCAGCCCGAAACGGACAATGCTCACATGCAAACTCGGATGGCCAGAAAACTCGCAAATGGAAACTATCTCGCACCGCACTTGCTGGCCTTCAAAGTTAAAGAGTACACACCGGCTGGCGAAGTCGTGAACGTCATCCAAACGGATTTGGAAGAACTCGGTGGTCGTCCAGCGGAGAACTGGCCTTTCACCGCCATTCGATTTGAGAATGGCAACACGCTTGTGAACTTAACACACGGGAACAAAACAGTGGAGTTCGATACGGAAGGCAAAGTCGTGTGGAAGGTTTCCAACGATGATTTTCCCGAAAAGCCCTTCGCTGATCCGTGTGGTGCTCAACGACTTCCGAATGGAAACACTGTTATCGCCAGCTACGCGGCGAAACCGGATGGAATCAAACTCTTCGAAGTGAACCGCGACAAAAAAATCGTCTGGTCATACAGCGGGCCTCATAAGGTGCATCATTTTCAGATTCTCACCACGAACGGCGAGTCCATCACGGGAACGCCGTTAAAGTAGCACGAGATAATTGAAAGATGCTTCGTCAAATTCTTGGGCAAATAAATTATCAACGTGTCGTCTTCTCGGATAAACGGTAGTCAGAGACGAATGGCAACTATTTTCTAAAACCCTATTTCACGGTGACCGATGAAGTGGCTACGAAACATAGGGCCAGGTTTTTTGGTGACGGCAGCGTTTATTGGGCCGGGAACGGTGACGACGGCTAGTAAGGCCGGTGCCGAATTCGGATTTGCGCTGGCCTGGGCCGTGTTGTTTTCAGCTTTCGCGACGATGGTGTTGCAAGAAATGAGTGCACGCTTAGGTCTAGTCACCGGGCAAGGGTTGGGAGAAGCGATTCGATCGAGCTTCACGCGGCCGGTGTTGCGGTGGATGGTGGTCGGACTGGTGGTCGGTGCAATTGGGTTCGGCAACGCTGCGTTTCAGACTGGCAATATTCTTGGCGCGGCGGGGGCGTTGGTTTCTGTGACGGGAGTTTCAGCTTCGGTTTGGGCGCTAGTTATCGGCGTTGCTGCTTTCTCGTTGCTCTCGTGTGGTGTTTATCGAGTGCTCGAAGGCGTGTTAATGCTGTTGGTCGTGATGATGAGCGGTGTGTTCTTGGTCGTCGCGATCATGGTGAGACCGGATTGGGGTCAGTTGCTGTGGGGGATGTCTCCAAGTGTGCCGGAGGGATCGTTGCTGACGATCATCGCACTGATTGGGACGACGGTGGTTCCCTACAATCTGTTTTTGCATGCCAGTGCCGTTCACGAAAAATGGAAGGAAAGGGAATCGGTGGATTCGGCGTTGCGGGCGGCGCGTCGTGATAGCGCGATGGCGATTTCACTGGGCGGGTTGGTGACGCTGGCGATCATGGCGACGGCAGCGGCCACTTTTTTTGGAGCCGCGGGAAAACTAGATTCGATCCAAAGCATGGCGGTTCAGCTTGAGCCACTGTTCGGATCGGCAGCGAGGTATTTCTTTGCCGCCGGATTACTCGCTGCCGGCTTGACCAGTGCGATCACGGCTCCACTGGCGGCCGCATACGCGACGGCGGGCGTGCTGGGATGGGAACGAGATTTAAGCAGTATGAAGATGCGAATCGTGTGGGCGGTGATTGTGGTTGCCGGTACAATCCTGGCGATGACGGCGACGAAGCCGGTCGCGGCGATTATATTTGCTCAAGCCGCTAATGGAATCTTGTTGCCGTTCGTGGCAATCTTTTTGTTGGTCGTGATGAATCGCCGCGACTTGCTCGGTGAACATACCAATAGGATTGTCAGCAATTTTTTGGGCGGCGGCGTGGTGCTGGTGGCGTTAGGGTTGGGTGGTTTTCAGTTGTTGAAAGTCTTTGGTTTGAAAGTCTTTGGTTTCATTTAAATGCTCACAAATCTAACTGAACTACTCGCTGACTGGTGGCATATTATTATTCCACTCGTCATTTCCGTCATGCAAATGGTCGGAATTGCATCGGCGATCCACGCAACGCTGAAAGTGCGTACGTCTCAAGCAGCGGTTGCCTGGGCGACGGGCCTGGTGGCACTTCCCATGTTCGTGGTGCCGCTGTATTGGGTGTTCGGTCGAAATCGATTTGGTGGATATCGCCAAGCGATTCAACAAGTGGCGACGCAACACAAGGCTTCTGTCGAAGCGGTGCGTCGCGAGTTGCAGACCGATATGAATGCGGCCAGTTCGGGAACGGATTCTCCGTTGGCACGACTCGCTGACGTGCTCGATACGCCGCTCAGCGAAGGTAACACATTTCAATTGCTGGTGGACGGTCAAACCTTCTTCGAGACATTGCTTGAGCAGATCGCGTCAGCCGAGAGTTATGTATACGTTCAGTTTTACATCATCAAAGATGACAAGATTGGCAACCAATTCGCGGATGCGCTTTGCGAACGGGCGCGAGCCGGAAAAATTGTGCGTTTGCTTTACGATGAAGTCGGCTGTTTTCGTTTGTCGAAAACATATCTGCAGCGGTTGCGCGAGGCGGGTGTGGAAGTGCATTCGTTCAACACGAGACAAGGTTGGGCGAACCGATTTCAGTTAAACTTTCGCAATCACCGCAAGCTGTTATTGGTCGATGGCAAGCGAGCGATTACGGGTGGCTTGAACATTGGCGACGAGTATCTGGGCCATGCCTCATGGGCGTCTCATTGGCGCGATACAGCGATTCGTGTCGATGGCCCCGCAGCAAGAAAGTTACAAGCCATGTTTGCCGCTGATTATTATTGGGCCACGCGTCGCGATTTGCCGGAAGCCGCCTGGAGCGCCGATTCACAGAACGAAACTCGCGAGGCACTATCGTCCAATGCTGAAACCAATATTGCATCAAAAACGTTTGAGACTTACTCAACGAGCGGCCAGGCAGCCGTTTGTGCGACTGGCCCGGCTGATTATCGACCGCGTGCGACGATGATGTTTGCATCGGTTGCAGGCTTGGCTGAGCAGCGTTTGTGGATCAGTTCACCTTATCTTGTTCCCGATGACACTTGCATCACGGCACTAACCATGGCGCGAGCGCGCGGAGTCGATGTGAGAATCCTGATTCCGGAAAAGGCCGATCAATGGTTGGTCTATTTAGCCGGCTTTTACTACGAACGTCTTTTCGAGTCGAACGGCGTTCCGGTCTATCGTTATGGGGACGGTTTCCTGCATCAGAAATGCGTACTGGTTGACGATACTGTGGCCTTGGTCGGCTCGACGAATCTTGACAATCGTTCTCTACATTTGAACTTTGAGTTAATGCTTGCGGTAAGTGATCAAGAATTGGTCAACCAAGTCGCCGAAATGATGGAGAAAGATTTTGCTTCGTCGAAAAAAACGATTCCGGAAATCGAGCGTTTGCGGCCTTGGTACCTTCGTTTGGGAACAATTATTGCTCGCTTGTTTAGCCCCATCCTGTGAAAGCGATTCAAAACGTATGCAGTTGCGGTTAATGACTTACAACATTCATAAAGGCATTGGGGGACTGGATCGCCGCTATGATCTTCAGCGAATCATTGATGTTATCAAACATTACGAACCCGACATTGTTTTTCTGCAAGAAGTCGATGAAGGCGTCCGACGTTCAAAGCATGATCGCCAAATCGAATTGCTGGCCGAGGCGCTCGAGTTAGAACATTACTTGTATCAAAACAACGTCCCCGTCAAAGATGGCCATTATGGAAACGCAATTTTGAGTCGATTTCCGCTTAGCGAGCAGCTTGACCTGGACTTGAAAGTCTCCGTCAAAAAGAACCGTCGCGCGTTGATCGTTCGTGCGAAAATTCCAATCGAGGGCGGCCAACCCATGTTGCTCTGCAACGCGCATCTCGGACTATCGGGATTCGAGAGGAGTGTGCAGATCAAACGAATCCTCGCCCTCGATGCACTCAAATCGATTCCCGATCCTGTCATCGTGGGTGGTGATTTCAATGATGTGTGGGCAGAACACGGTCGCAAACTAATGTTTCCACTTGGTTTTCAATGTGCGGTCTGCAATGCGAAAACGTTTCCGGCAGCACTTCCGGTGCGCAGTCTCGACGCGATCTACTACCGAGGCAACGTCCAGTTAGTGGATAGTTTCACCGGGCGCATGAAGCTTGCCCGTCAAGCATCCGATCATCTTCCCGTGATTGCCGATTTCAATTTTTCGACCGAACGACTCTTATCATAACTGCGGCTCAAGATAACTTCATGACCTCGGCATCGAGTTTTTTCTTATGAGGGCAACCATGCTCTTTCCACCAATTTTCCGAGTCCTCGGATTTCCAGACGGAGGTGGTTTCGCAGTCAGCTAACTCGCGTTTCAGCTCGTGGACGTTGGCGTAGCGATCAGCGGGATTTTTCTCGAGGCACTTCATGACCACCGCATCAAGTCGAGATGAAATGTTAGCGTTCCGTTGGGAGGGAAGCTCCGGAATATCGCGAGCATGAGCCATGATGACTCGCATCGCTTTTTCATCGACAAAGGGAGGACGCCCCGTCAACAGAAAATAGGTGACGGCACCCAAGGAATAGATATCGCTACGCGCTTCCGGCGTTTCGCCCAGCGCCTGTTCGGGAGACATGTACAAGGGAGAGCCCGTAATCGAACCATCGCGTGTCAGGTCTTCATCGATTTCCGCAACACCATGAAAGCCCGATTGGCGAACCAGTCCAAAATCCAACAGCTTCGCCACATCATGCTGACCGCCTCGACGGGCGGCGAAAATGTTGGCCGGTTTGATGTCGCGATGAATTAGCCCCAAGCAATGAGCCTCCGCCAATGCATCGCAGACTTGTCTTAATAGATGAAGTGCACGACCGACTGGCAGCGGGCCGTTCATCTGCACAATCTCATCGAGGTTCATCCCTGGCAGATACTCCATCACGTAATAGAATACGCCTTCATCGGTGCTGCCGTAGTCATAAATCTCAACGGTGTTCCAATGCGTCAGCCGAGCCGTCGATTGGACTTCTCTTTCAAAGCGAGCCAGATTCTGGCCGGCGTCAGCAATCTCGGGACGAATCAGTTTCAATGCGCACGGTCGTTTCAGCATGCGATGCTCGGCAAGATAAACTTCTCCCATGCCGCCTCGTCCGAGCAATTTCTTGAGCTGATACTGACCCATCTTTTTCGCTTCGAAGGCTTCTCTTCGGAGTGACCGAATCGAACGAACGCCCCAGATCGCGGTTGCTGCTCCCCAGATCATCGTCACAAAAATCTTAATGACAGCAAACCGAAAGGCCGGATCGACTTGCAGAATATTCAAAAAATTATCAGAGGTCATTCGCGCGGAGATCGTGATACCCAAAGGCAACAACGCCATCGGAACGATCGCTACCGCAGCACGTTGCCATGAGTTCGGAATCAACAGGGCATAGGTAAAAATCAATAATAGCCATGGCGGTGTAATATCGGCGATGTAGCCGTCCGCGATCGACGACTTGAGGATGGAGTGACTCACGATGGCGAAAAAAAACGCGGGACCACCAAAAATAATCCATTCGGCGATTCGCAGATGCGCGAGTACTACGTGACATCTTGCGCACAAACGCCAAGCAACTCCTAGTGTCGAAACGGTTACCAACACATGCCCCCAAAACAAAAGCGGGTAAGGCTCGACCGTCGATTCGAATAGATTGAGAATTTTCAACAACAGATAAACAGCAAAACCGCTGCCAATCAGCAACGACGCCAATCGTAATCGCTCGGCCAGTCGTCTCGTCGACTCCTCACTCATTGATGGCCCGCTGCCCAAGACGAGAGCGACGCGTTGAGAAAATTTGTGACGACCGCTCACCTCGCCGGTTGGCCGCTCCACTTGAGTTGTTTCGGCTAACTGACTGATATTCATAGAGTTTGATGGATTGAGGCGAGTGCGGTTTCAACAGTCAAAATTTACGAACAGGCTGAGGCGTTGTCAAATGAATCCCGAAACACGATCGGGAATGCGAAGGTAAAGTTGGAGGTTACTCGCCGAATTTGTTAAACTTCGATTTCTTGCAACTACTCTAACCGATAGACTCTCATGACAAATCAACCCACCCCAAAGAAGCGACGAAGATTTCTGTGGAAAGCAATCGTTGTCACGATCATGGCTTGCGGGCTTTTGGCGACCGCTGTGGCGCAACAGTGGGAGCGTCCAAAACCAACCGGCTCAAGCGTTTCCATCGAGCATGGCGGACAAGAGCGGGAATATCGGATTCATGTTCCGATTGAATTAAAAAAGGATGCAAAAGTTCCGTTGGTCGTTTGCCTGCATGGCGGCGGAGGAACTTCGCTTCAGGTTTCGGGAATCGGCCTGAGCAAAGTTGCTGATCAACATCAATTCATCGTCGTGTATCCCGGCGGCATCAACAAGCATTGGAATGACGGTCGCGCATCAGAAAAATTTCGCGAGCAAGACCAGCAGGTCGATGATGTGGCTTTTATCAAGGCAGTGATCGAGCAAGTCATCGAGCAACATCCGATTGATGAAGCTCGCGTGTTCGTCTGTGGTATTTCTAACGGCGGTTTCATGACGCAGCGAATGGCGATCGAAGCTCCTGAACTGTTCGCAGCGGCGGGTGTCTTCGTGGCGACAATCGGCAAACCGCTCGACGAACGTTTTGAACCTAAGTTGCCTGTGTCGGTGATGTTCATGAACGGTACCGCAGATCCGCTGGTGCCTTACGAAGGCGGCTCGCTTACGATCAATTTGTTTCCGAGTTTGAGAATGCGTCAACAAAAGCCCAACTCTCATGGAGCCTGTATTTCAACGGACGACGCGGTGGCGATGTGGGTTGAACGCAATAAGATCACTACCAAACCCACCGTCACGCAACTGGCCGACAAAGTGCCCGACGATGGAAGTCAAGTCGAACTTCAGTTGTGGAAAGACGGCGAGCAAGGGACCGCCGTCGCACTCTATAAAGTCATCGGAGGTGGACATACGATTCCCGGAGGTCAACAATACTTGCCAGAATCAATGATCGGAAAAACCAACCACGATATCGATGGTCTGGAAGTCATGTGGCAGTTCTTCGTCGAGCATGGTCGGGAAACGCAGAGGTAGTTGGCTCGCTGGCAGGCCGATTTGGTTTATTTGTTGCCCAAACTCTTTCCCCAAAACATTCTCCCCCTCTCCCTTGAATTCTGCCAACGCTTGATGAGCTAAAGCCCCTTAAATTTCCGAATTCACTGGCGAGGGGAGCCAGATTTGCCTATTGCGAATTAAAGCCCAAGGCTCTCGCCATTGGGCTACCACCTAACGTTTACACCAAACCCGACAAGGCTCCTCCCATGAATCGAACACACACGAAACTTTTGATCGCATCGGCGATTGCGATCTTCTTCGTTGGCCAGTTGTCATGGGGGGTTTCGTCGGGCAGGTGCGAGGAACGGGGGCTTCGATATTACCGACAAGTCGAACCGGGCGAAGCGAAAGTTCTGGAGTGTGATGTTCTCGTTTATGGTGGAACACCGGCTGGAGTCGCCGCCGCGATTCAAGCTGCTCGCGATGGTAAGTCGGTGATGCTGGTGTCTTTCAATCAGCATGTGGGAGGTTTGACTTCGGGCGGGCTGACGGCGACTGACCTTGGAAAAAAAGAAAGCATTGGAGGAATCGCGCTGGAGTTCTATACGCGAATTGGCAAGCTGTTGGACTTCACACCATCGCAAGCGGAATCGCTGTTTCTTGAGATGCTGAATGAAGCAGGCGTCACCGTCCACTTCGAGCGATGTCTAAGTTCAGTCGTGATGGAGGATGGTCGCTTAGTTTCTGCGACCATGGAAACGGGCGAGACGTTCAAGTCGTTGGTATTCATTGATGCGACTTATGAAGGTGATCTGTTGGCGGCAGCGAATGTTTCTTACCAAGTCGGTCGCGAGCCCAGGAACGCTTATGGAGAATCGCTCGCCGGACAATGGCAAACCGTTTCCTGGAAAGACGTTTACCAATTTTGTCGCTTGCCCATTAGTCCTTATGTTCAGCCCGATGATCCGGAATCGGCGCTGTTGCCGGAGATATCGTCGGAGGTACCGGGGAAAGTGGGCGAGGGCGACTTCAAAGTTCAAGCTTATAACTTTCGGATGTATCTTACGAACAAAGAGGGAAAAATTCCGTTCCCGAAGCCCACCGGATATGACACAGGACGTTATGCGCTGCTTTCCCGCTTCATCAATTTCGATCCGCGTGTTCAATGGCGTCTGAATTACACGACCGCGCGCATGACTGATGGGCCAGTTCAGATGCGAAATGGCGACAGCAATAACGCCGGTAGCTTTTCGTCAGATTATGTGGGCGGTAGCAATCGCTGGCCGGATGGAACTTATGAACCAGGATCGTTTGCGGAACTTCCGACATCGCGGCGTGGTTTGGCAATGCCGTTTCGTGAGTTGTACGAACTGCGTGAGACCATGTTTCAAGATCATGTGAATTATCAGCAAGGGCTGATGTACTTCCTGGCTAACGATCCAACGGTTCCTGAAGAATTGCGAGATCGCGTCAATCAGTTTGGGCTCGATCCGAACGAGTTTCAAGAAACAGGATTCTGGCCGCATCAGTTGTATGTGCGAGAAGGCCGCCGAATGGTTTCCGACTATGTGATGACGCAGCTTGATTGTGAATCGAAACGAACGGTTGCCGATTCGGTTGGGCTGGCGTCGTATCCGATGGATTCACATTTCTGTCAACGCGTGGTTGTGGAAGAGAACGGAAAAACAACCGTTCGAAATGAAGGCGGATTTGGCCACAAGTGCCCGAAGCCTTATCCGATTTCCTACCGCTCGATTGTTCCGAAAAAAGAAGAGTGTACCAATTTGATTGTTCCGGTTTGTCTTTCTGCGTCGCACGTTGCCTATGGTTCGATTCGGATGGAGCCTGTTTTTATGATACTTGGCCAAAGCGCGGGCACGGCTGCGAGTATCGCGATTGACGAGCAGGTGTCCGTGCAGGATGTGAAGTATTCGGAACTCGAGAAACGGCTGCTGGCGGGAAAGCAACGGTTGGCGAGTGGCATAGGCTTCTAGCCTGTGATTTGGATGTCCACAAGCTGGAAGCTTATGCCACGGCCCCGCTTGCTAGCGGGTTGGTTTGCTGATTCGTCTTTGCCTGTTTTGGGGCAATCTCTAAAATTCGGGCGCCTCCGCGCATTCTCGGCTGCGCAATCTTTCCCTCCGAATATCAGTTGATTTTGACATGGCTCGACGATCATCCAACAACCGTGACACCAATCCCTTTGAAGAATCGCGAGAAACCCATTCCAGGCGCGCCGAACCAAGGCAAAACGCCCGTCCGAAAAAGCGACGACGGTGGCCGTGGGTGTTACTATTTGTATTGATCTTGATCGGATTGTTTCCGAACATTCTAGGTTGGACGGGATTGCATCAACAAGCTATCAATTTCGCCACAAGTGATTTCGATGGCAAAGTCACGGTCAAGCAAGCGTCGCTCGGTTGGC
>JBGSKR010000101.1:0-8348 GCA_041741135.1 Mariniblastus sp. | reverse complement strand
GGCCTTCGACGCGTGATCCGCGACTCGAAAAGTTTCTACAGTCATCCGATCTGGTCGAAGCGATCGAGTTATGGCTGGGGCGTCCTCTTTCAATCTCGAAAGACAATCTGGAATCGATCTCGCGAAAAATGAATCGCGATGTCGCACAAATTGATCGGACGCTGAATCAACAACTCAATGTGATCATTCACCATCCTCGTTTTCAGAAACTGGAAGCCTCTTGGCACGGTTTGCATTTGCTTCATCGAACACTTCTCAAAGAAAGCTCAGATCATGACCCGCTTCGTCCACAGGTAAAGATCAAAGTCCTCGATGTTAGTTGGAAAGAACTTGAGGACGATTTTTTGTCTGCGGGCTATGTTGAACAAAGCGTCATTTTCGACAAAGTGTACGAGCGAGAGTTCGGCATGTATGGCGGCGAACCGTTCGGATTGCTGATAGGAGATTATGAAATCAACAATGCAGAATCGAATCGTGGAGAGGTCGATGATCTATATGTATTGGAAAACCTGTCTGCCGTCGCCGCGTCGGCCTTTAGCCCGTTTGTGACTAATGCTTCACCCAAAATGCTGGACCTCGACGACTTCAGTCAACTCGATGAAATCTCCGATTTGTCGCTGCATGATGACATCAAGAATGTGCGTTGGAATCGTTTAATCGCGAAAGAAGACTCTCGTTTTTTGGGAGTTTGCCTGCCACGAATTCTGATGCGATGCCCTCATGTTCCGCGTCCCGAGTTTGGTTTGGCGGCAGCTCATAAACGAAATTTTCACGAAGCTTCACGCTTGAACGAGTTTTGTTTCGAGGAGGAAGTTAATGGGCCTGATTCCTCCAAGTACTTATGGGGAGGAGCAGCTTTTGCTTATGCGACTGTCGTCCTCCGTTCGTACTGTCGCACCGGATGGTTACATGAGATTCGTGGTGTCGATCGTGAGCAGGATGGAGGCGGATTAGTGACGGAACTGCCCGTGGAGTACTTTGCCGCCGATGGTGGGCGTGTGACTCCCAAGCCATCGACTGACGGAGTGGTGACGGATGCGCTGGAGAAAGACCTCGCCGAAATGGGTTTCATCCCATTATGTTCGGTTTATGGTTCGCCCAATGTAGCGTTCTATTCCGGCGTCTCGATTCAGAAACCAAAGAAGTACAACAATGATGTGGCCAACGCGAACGCGCGGCTTTCTTCGATGCTTCACAACATCTTATGTGTTTCGCGATTCGCTCATTATTTGAAAAAAATCGGACGGGAAACGGTTGGCCGATTTGCCGACCCCGAAGATATCCGCAGTGAGTTAACTAGTTGGATAGGCAGCTACGTGACAAGCGACGCATCCGCTGGCCCGGAGGCTAAAGCAAAATATCCCTTGTTCAAAGCCGCTGTCCAAGTCCGAGCCATTCCAGGAAAATCCGGCGAGTACGCTGCCACCTTTGATCTTCAACCTCATTACGAGATCGAAGGACTGAACGCCGGTATCCGACTCAAAACAGAATTGTAGATCGCGAACATCCCCCTACAGAAACGAAGATCACATGAACTTGATTGAACTCATTCGAAACCACCAGCTCAGCGACGCGGTTGAAGCGTGCAAAATTGCGGTTCGGGAAAAACCCACGGATATCGCCGCGCGGAGCACGTTGTGTCAACTATTTTGTTTTCAAGGTGACTGGAAACGCGCTGACATTCAACTTGCAACCATCGCCGAACAGGATATGGAAATGGCGGTGGGAGTCGGCTTAATTCGACAATTGATGCGCGCCGAAAAGGCTCGCGAAGAATTCTTTTCCGCCGGACGACCGCCGGAGTTGATCGCCGATCCAACTCCAGCCTTGGAGGCGCTGCTGCTGGCTTTGATTGCGGTTCGCGATGGGGCTGACAGCGAAGTCCAGCAGCACATCGCGACACTTCATGAAAGCCTGCCAGTGGTTAGCGGAACGGTCAATGGCAAACCGTTTGAATTCGTTCGTGATCTCGATGATTTTCTGTGTGGATTCATGGAAGTTCTGACCACTAACGGAAAATATTTTTTGATGCCCATCGAAGGCCTCGAATCGCTCACGTTCCGAAAGCCAGAGCGGTTGCAGGATCAAATTTGGCGAAGTGCCAACATTGAAGTCCGTGGCGGAATGACAGGGGAGGTCTACATCCCCACGCGTTATTGTCGCTACTTGCGGAACGATGAAAATTTGAGCGAGGCCTTGCTGATGGGGGGCGAAACCGATTGGCAGCCCCTCTTCGATGCAGGTCCGGTTTTCGGACAGGGTCAGAAAATGTTTGCCGTTGGAGATGATGCTTACACGATCATGGAACTCGAAGAATTGAAATTTCAGTCCGCTACCGGAGCAGCCTAGCCCATGGCAGAAATTTCTAACGAGCAACGACTGTTGCCGTCCGTGTTGGATCGATTGATCGATCACAACCCAAATCTTTTAACCGAATCGCCCAAATCGCAGAGTCAGGTCATCGGTGAGTTGAAAGCCAGTTTGCGTCGTGATTTAGAGAATTTATTGAACACACGCTGGTCTTGCGCCTCGTGGCCACCGGATTTCGAAGAATTGGATTTTTCTCTAATCAATTATGGCATCCCCGATTTCACCGGAGTCAATATGAGCGGTGTGAAAAACCGGGATCGACTCATGAAAATCGTCAAACTGGCGATCGAGAAATTCGAACCTCGACTGATTCGGTTTACTGTGAAAATAAAAAGCAAAGTCAACGATCTGGATCGCATGCTGAGTTTTCGCGTAGACGGATTATTACAGGCAGAGCCGTATCCCGATCAAGTGGTGTTTGACGCTTCGCTTGTTGTCCAGTCATCTGAATTCGACGTGAAGCCTTCATGAGCAACGAATTACTCGAACGTTACAATGCAGAACTCAACTGGTTCCGCCGACTTGCTGGCGAGTTTTCGCAGGCTCATCCAAAAGTTGCCGGTCGCCTGCAACTGGACAAGCAAGGCGAAGATCCACATGTATCCCGCCTGATTGAAGCTTTCGCGTTTCTCAATGCCCGCTTGCGATTGAAGCTTGATGATGAGTTTCCAGAATTGTGTCAAGCGTTTTTGAATGTTCTCTATCCTGAATATTTGAATCCGATTCCGTCATGCGGAATCGTTAGCTTTTCACTTCCAACGTCTCAATTCACATTGAAGGACGGCTATCAGATCGCTGCCCATACCGAAATCAGAACTGAACCCATTGATGGCGAGCCATGCCATTTTCGTACCGCCTACCCAGTCACACTGTGGCCGTTTTCCATCGAAGCAGCCGAGGTTCAAACACCACCCTTCAATGGACCTCCCACGGGGTTGGCCGATCGGGCGAAAGGAATGGTGCGAGTTTCACTCAAAGGTTTCTCGCCCGAGATGCCTTTTGCGAGACTGTCCCTGAACAAAATTCGCTTCTATTTGAATGGCGAATCCCGTTACATTTATGATCTCTACGAACTGATTATGAATCAGGTGACTGGCATCGCCGTCGCACCCAACGATAAGGAAACCAAACCGACGATACTTCCGGCTAGCGCGATTTCGAAAGTCGGTTTCGGTATCGATGAATGTTTGTTGGATTACTCCCCACGATCTCGTCTCGGGTTTCATTTATTGACCGAGTTTTGTGCTTTCCCTCAGAAGTTTTTGTTCTTTGATTTAGCGATCGACAAGCGGACGCTGGAGCAGGCTGGCCAAACCCAGACGATGAACTTGTACTTCTATCTGAACGAAATTCCGCGCAACCTCGAAAACAACATTCCGGCCTCCGCTTTTTGTTTAGGGGCAGCGCCGATGGTGAATTTGTTCCGGCAGCGATGTGAACCGATTCTGCTAAAGCCAACGCAAGGCGAGTATCGAGTTCTTCCCGACGCGCGCCGCCCGCTGGCCAACGAAGTCTTCTCGGTCGATCGCGTTGTCGCTCATACCGATGGCAGCGATTACGAATTGGCTCCTTTTTATTCCGTCAATCATCCTCATGGGGAATCGGATGCAGATTTGTTCTGGTTCGCCAATCGGCGGAAGGTCGAAGTGGCGCCGATTGGACGAGATCACAAGATGGATTTGGGAACCGATGTTTGGCTCAATCTTGTCGGATTAGACGGAAAACTAACATCCAGTTCCACCAAAACGCTGGATGTCCACACCACTTGCCTCAATCGAAACTATCCCAATCAGCTTCCTCGGGGAGCGAAGCTGTCGCTGTCGGGCGGCGATGCTTTGGTTAAATCAAAACTGGAATTTCATCCGACGGAAACGCGGCGTCCTAGCCTGACCAATCAGACTCATTGGCGATTGATTTCGCATTTGGCCTTAAACCATATTTCGCTGGTCGATGACGCTCAGGGTGCTACCAGTCTGAGAGAAATGCTCAGGCTGTACAACTACTCCAGCAGTCGTGGAGTCGACATGATGATTGACGGATTGTTGAGTGCCACCGCTCGACGCATTGTCGGCCGGGTCGGTGGATCTGTTTCGTCCGGATTCTGTAAGGGAACTGAAATCAGTTTGCTGTTGGATGAATCCAAGTTTTCCGGAGGGGGAGAGTATCTGTTCGGTTCCGTGCTGGATCATCTGCTGGGAATGTTCACGACGATCAACTCTTTTACGAAAACGATCGTGCGGACTCAGCAGGGAAAAACATTCGACAAGTGGCCGCTTCGTGCCGGAGATACGGATTTGATATGATTCCCAAAGAGGTTCTCAACACGATTCGCGAGCGACCTTATGAGTTCAATTGGATTCATTTGATGCGACTACTGTATCTGCATCAGGACGGCGATCAAGAGTTAAATCGCCAACTCGTGGGCTACGAAAATTCTCCGCTGGATGAAGTGGTCCGCTTCAAGACAACGCCTCGGTTGCGACATCATGCCAGCGAAATTCGTGCGATCGAATCCCTTGCCGACAATCGATTTTCGGTGGAAGTTTCTTTTTTGGGTTTGATCGGCGCTGCCGGAGTCTTGCCCCACCACTATTCACAAACAGTGCTTGATCGTTTGAAAGAAAATGATGAAACGATGCGGAATTTTTTCGATCTGTTCCATCATCGCGTTATTTCCAACTTCTTTCGCGCCAGCGTCAAGTATCGTCTTCCCTTTCAGCACGAGCTATTCTCCCGTTTTAAGGCAGACTCAAAGACACGAAGTACTGCTCATCGTCTGAAACGGATTGAAAAAGATTCTGTGTCGAACTCGATTGCTTCGCTGGTCGGGTTGGGAGAACCATCGCTACAGAACCGTCGAGAGTTTGACGATCGAATCCTGATGTTCTATGCCGGTCAGTTTTCCAGTTGTCGTCCCACCCTGATCGGCCTGATGCGAATGCTGCAGGAATTCACGGGAACGAATATTGACGTGAAACAGTTTCAATTTGAATGGCTGTATTTAGAATCAAGCGATCAAACGGCGCTTTCTCAACCGGGGAAACAACTCGGGCAAAGTGTCGTGATCGGGAATCGCGTCGGTTCCATTCTGAACCGTTTCCGAATTCGTCTGGGACCTTTATCTTGGAACCAATTTCAGCAACTCCTGCCTCACAGAAAACGCTTGAAGAAGATCGCACAGTTCACCAGGAGTTATGTTGGAATTGGATTGGATTTCGATTTTCAGTTGGTGCTCCGAGGTCCTGAGGCCCCCACGGCCCAGTTGGGAAACGAGGACTGTGGACGTCTCGGATGGAACACTTGGATTATGGCGGAACCAATCAAAAACGATATTGAAGACGTGGTGTTCGAGATCGCGGACGGATTTGCTTAACCGCATTGTTTTTGTTTGGGCCATCGATATTTTAAAGTCGCTAGAATTTCGGGGTCCAAATGCTGCGGCGGATACGACTTGTAATGCTGACCCATGATCGCAACCGGTGATCGCTTGGTTTGGCAAGTGCGTCAAACAACAACCAACTAATTAACCAACTTCCTCAACAGAATACTTACTGAATAACCTAGGAGAAAACCACGATGGCCCATGTCAATCTAAAACAGCTTGTCGGAAAGTTTAACAATACCACTCGCCGAGCCCTTGAGGCAGCCTCGGGCTTATGCCTCTCTCGTACTCACTACAATGTCGAAATTGAACATTGGTTATTAAAGTTGCTGGAGCAAACCGGCAGTGATTTGCCGATTATCCTCCGGCAGTTCAATATTGATCCAATGCGACTTCAATCTGATTTAAACGATTCGCTTGATGGTTTTAAGACGGGTAACTCGCGTCCACCATCCCTTAGCCCCGATTTGGTAAAACTGGCCAAAGAATCGTGGGTGACCGGGTCCATCGATCTCGGTGGCTCGGTGGTGCGCTCAGGTTTCCTGATCTGTGCGCTACTCAGTGACGACATTCTCGCGACTCTCGCAAAAAATACCTCTTCGGAATTTAACAAGATTTCTGCCGAGCAACTGCGAAACAATTTCTATAAGATTCTCAACGATTCCAGCGAAGCCGACGATGTGCCTGCCAGCATTGCAGCCCCTGGTAGCGCGAGTGGCGCTGAACAACCACGGGGAAAATCCGCCGGCAAAGCGGGTGGTCCTAGCTCCACTCCAGCACTCGATCAATATACGATTGACCTGACTGAGGCTGCTAGAGAAGGCAAGATCGACCCTGTGCTCGGGCGCGATGCCGAAATTCGTCAAATCACTGACATTCTTACGCGTCGGCGTCAAAACAATCCAATCATGACGGGAGAAGCTGGCGTTGGAAAAACAGCGGTTGTGGAAGGCTTTGCCTTGAAATTAGCCGAAGGAATGGTGCCGCCAGCATTAAAAAACGTGTCGCTAAAATCACTCGACCTTGGCCTCTTACAGGCGGGGGCGGGCGTCAAAGGTGAGTTCGAAAATCGTTTGAAATCAGTGATCCAAGAAGTCAAATCTTCGCCCACGCCGATCATCCTGTTTATTGATGAAGCTCATACCATGATCGGCGCAGGTGGCCAAGCAGGGCAGGGCGATGCGGCTAACTTGCTCAAACCGGCTCTCGCTCGCGGTGAACTGCGAACCATCGCCGCGACCACTTGGTCGGAGTACAAGCAATACTTCGAAAAAGACCCGGCATTGACCCGTCGTTTCCAAGTCATTCGGGTCGAAGAGCCCGCTGAAGATTCAGCAGTGCAAATGATGCGTGGGATTTCGGGCACACTTTCCAAACACCATGGCGTGCGGGTTCTCAATGAAGCCATCGTTGATTCCGTGCGTCTCTCCAGTCGTTATATTTCCGGACGTCAGCTCCCCGACAAATCGGTCAGCTTGCTCGATACGACTTGTGCCAGGATCGGGCTCAGCCAAGCTGGCACGCCTGCTCCCGTCGAAGATTGTAATCGCAATATTGAACAACTGAAGGTCGCTATTCGAATCCTTGAAAACGAATCCCAGACTGGTGGAGATCACTCGGACGAACTGCAGCGAATGAACGAGGCATTGGCCACTGCGCAACAGGAACTTGTTCAATTAACGGAGCGTTGGAACCAGGAAAAAGAACTGGTAGTCAAAATTAATAATCTCCACTCGAGTGTCCACGAAGGGCTCGATTCGCTCAGCGGAAAAACGAATGAGATCGAAAAACTGAATGCCTCCCTTGCGTTGCTGAAGAAAGATTCCGCCCAGGGCAGCGCTGCGGAGATTACAAAACTTGAGAAGAAGGTTGCCGAACTAGAAAACGAAATCAAAACGGCAGCCGCCAATTCCGAAATGCCCGTTCAGGTCACTGAGCTAAATCAACTCAAGAAAGAACTGAAACAGATTCAGGGAGATAGCCCCCTGGTCCACGCAGAAGTCAACTCGCAAGCGATTGCCGAAACCGTTTCCGCTTGGACTGGGATTCCTCTTGGGCGAATGGTTGCCGATGAAATGAAAACCATTTTGGAACTGGAAAAGGTAATGGGAAAATCCATTATCGGACAGGACCATGCCCTTTCGTTGATCGCCAAAACCATTCGCACTTCGCGCGCGAACTTAAATGATCCACGAACACCAATCGGCGTGTTTTTGCTGGTCGGCACCAGCGGCGTGGGAAAAACGGAAACTGCCATAACACTGGCCGAAGAGATTTACGGCGGCGAACAAAACATGACGGTCATCAATATGTCGGAGTTTAAAGGCGAGGAGAAAGCCTCAACACTTTATGGTGCCTCGCCCGGATTGGTTGGTTACGGCAAGGGAGGCGTGTTGACCGAGGCCGTTCGCCGCAAACCATTTTCCGTGATTCTGCTCGATGAAATGGAAAAAGCTCATAAATCGTTTCAGGATATTTTTTATCAAGTGTTTGATAAAGGGAACATGAAGTACGGTGAAGGTCGTGACATCGATTTTAAAAATACCGTGATCATGATGACATCCAATGCAGGTTCCGAACTCATCAAGAATCTCTG
>JBGSKR010000100.1:0-4706 GCA_041741135.1 Mariniblastus sp. | reverse complement strand
CAACCGATCGCACCTCGACAAGCGTCTTGGCTTCAATCAAAGCCCTGCGTGAGGTGGTGCTGGTTTAGGGGGCCACGCGGGGCCTAAAATGGGACATCCCCAAGGAGCCTCAAGATGACAAGGAAGAATCAGTCGAAACTTCGTTCGCGCAGGATCGGCGATGACGAATTTAAGGCCGAAGCGGTTCAGATGCTGCTCGACGGGCACTCGGCCCAGTCGATCGTTGAGCGTCTGGGAATTTCAGGCACCAACCTTTTGTATCGCTGGAAGCATCAGCAGCTCAAGAACGCTGGACCTGTTGGCTCTTTGGATGATTCAACGACATAGCCCGCTACATCGTCGGCCAACATGCTTTTTACGCTAGGCCTTCGGCACACCTTTCTTGGTTGGTCACCGTGTCACGCGGTCTGGCATTGGTACAATTGCTCGTAGTTCAGACTCACTCGCTGCGTTCACGGCGGTGACGCAAAACCCTCCGTTAGGCGACCTCAGTCAATCATGACGCACTACGAATTTGAGCCTGGAGCAAAACGTGGTCGAAACAACGTTGTCGGCGCATGGACAGAAACTCCTGCTACACCAAGTAGACGCGGCGAAACGAAACTCGACCTCCTGATGTCCACGGTTCTTCCAATCGTCGGCGGCATCACTGCGGGAATGCTTCTTCGATCGTTCACGTCGCTACCGTTTTGGGCATGCTTGCTCATTGGCATTCCGGTTGGCACGGTTGCTGCGTGGGTATTGTTCGTCGGCATCGCCCTTCTCATCCACAAGGCCATCGCTGAACCACTTGCGGCCAAACGAGAACGCCGCACGCAACGAACTCGTGATCGGTTCAAAGACTCCTGACTGGGTACGCATAACCTGCGACCACTGCGAGATGGAGAACGTTCTGGTGATTCAGCGGTCGCCCAACTTGGTTTTTGCTAGTGGCTTCTGGCTCACCTTTGCTCTTTGTCAACGGGCATTGGCATTGGTAGAGTCTTTCGTGATTCAAAGCCTACCGCCTCGTTAACTGCGGTGTCGTTTAAAACCTTCCGTTGTGGGACTCAGGCCAATCAAGAAGCAATCTCTCACGATGCGTGTCATCGAGATAATCATCGTTGTCCTTTGGGTGATCGCTTCGTGGTCGCGACTACCAGCGGATGCACCAAGTCCATCCGATGAAGTGCTGCTTATCAGTTCCGCTCTACGGATCGTTTTTGCCACTCGGCATCGATTGCTCGCAGGCTCTGTGAGTTAACCATCGGTTTTGAGATCAACACGTATCACGCCGACTCTTTGATGCGTATCATTATGCTTTTGAACCTCACTATGCAACCGATTGAATTCATTGAGAAGCACCTGCCTGATAAACGAAAGGCTTTGTTGCAATCGCTTAGAAAGCACAATTGGCATGTCGTTGGGATCGACGAGGCGAATGCGGTTTGGGCGCTGGAAAGTAAGTGGTTGATTGAATCGATGCGAGAGGAAAAAGGCTTCAAGCTTTTGCTTTGGTTCTACAAATACGATGGGAATTGCGATGGAATGGACAGAGTCGTCGCTACAACCTTGGTCACCTCAGAGCCGTCACCATATTCTGGTCAGCCATCGATCGAATTTGATCTCAAGCACTTTGACAATCAATTGCAATCATTTATGTCGTCGCTTAACATGCTCAGATTCGAATCGCGTGCCCAAGGTGAGCGATTGCCGGACCATTAAAAGCATCACAACCGGTTGCAAACGAAGCCCTCGAGGAGCAGTACTTTACCGTGGATTCAGAAAAGGTTGCGATCAATGTGTAGAAAGCGTCGAGAGTTTTCCTCGTCCCAATAAAGAAAAATTCATGGTGGAAGATCTGGCAATTCAAATCAAAGGACTAACGCGCACATGACGCGCAGCCGCTTCACGTTCGAATAACTCACTCCCAATTCCAACCCAACCCTTGCACCAACAAGTCTCCATTGGAAGAATCAGTCGGAATCAAATTTCCTTGCAGTCACTCAGTAAATTTACTAACCGTTTCCACTCAGTTTCCTCTCAGTAGTCCATTGGAACCCAAGGCATGTTGTTTGCAAAATTGAAGTATGTGGTTGCCTTGTTGGTCTTGGCAAGCAGTTCCAATGTGTTCGCGGATATTAATACAAACCAATCTGGGCTCAAACTTGGTCAGCGGGATTATAATGTTTCTAATTCGGTTGGATCTCGAAATGCAGTCAATCAGAACGGGGATTGTAATGTATTCGTAACCGACCCAGCCAATCAGTGTCCGAATCTTGTCTCGCATGGTGCAAACCAGCATTATGACGAACCCACATCTTTTCCACGGATCAGCTCCACGAGGACGGCAATCAAAACCGCCACTCGACCGGCCCATGATGACGTTGGCTGCGTACTGATATTGTCCCAGATGTATGCTCAGGTCTGGGGAGGGCATGGGGGGAAACCTATATTTATGTCACGAAATGGACTGATTTGGATAATAATTATATATGGTTTTATCCCATTGGTATTAATATTCTCTGCGATATTTTTTATTAGCACAGTGATTAAAATATTAAAGGGGAACCGACCAAAGGTGGGCCACAGAAAAGAAACGGAAGATAACCATCTTTAGTATCGGTCGTTCTAGCCGGTCTAGCCGGGGGGATATCGCAGTCACGCCGAAGGAGTTTTGATAACTCATCCCGTGATTAGCCTGCTACTAGCTCGCTAGGCTTGGTTGGACTAGGCACATGCGGGTGGTCACTTGTATGACGTCGTCGAAACAAGAATTCGTAAGTCCATCCAAGCCACTCTTCGCCCAACTCAACCACCGTCGAACGTACTTTCCGACGCGGACTTGATCCGCACCTTGCTCATCGGGCACCAGCATCGTCGTGTTGGTATCAACTTCATTTAGCGACAATGCAAGTAAGCGTCTCTGAGCACTATTGGTCAACGGCGTGGCAATGCGACAATCAGCTCGGAATGCCCGTCGACCTTGACGATGATTGGTGTGTTCCATGATCCACGAAGTCGCTCGCTGCGTTGCTTGTTACTGCTGAAGTCGTTCGCGTTGCCGTCGTTCTCAGCACCACTTAGCGCGAGTTCGGAATCGTTGTTGAGCGAATCGACCTTCCAGCGGGTCTCACCGGTTGTCTTATCGAAGGCGATCAAAAACTCTTGGTTGCCGGGACCGAAATTCAAAATGCAAAGGTCGTCATGCAGGATTGGCGATGAACCGTAGCCCCACATGTGTTCCTGACGCCCAAGATCGCGACGCCACAACTCGTTCCCATCCATATCCCAACAAACCATACCCGCCGACCCAAACCAGGCAATCACCCGCTCCCCATCCGTAACGGGCGACGCCGAACAATAGGGATTAGTTTTGTGAGTCGACTCTTTCTCGGCGTAGACCACACTTCGACGCCATTGCTCATTGCCCATCTTGCGATCAACACAAATCAACGATCGCCCATTCGATTCGGAGAGTGGTTGAGTCAAAAAGATCTGATCTTCCCAAACGATCGGTGTCGAATTGCCTGGTTCTGGTAATTCGAGCCGCCACTTGACGTTTTGGTTTGGCCCCCACTGAGTCACGATCCCGGCCGCGTCAGTCTTCCCAGTTCCGTTCGAACCGCGCCATTGTGGCCAATTCGGATCGTCGCCCAAGATCGGAGACAAAGATAGACAGCAGAGAGCAACTGCAACAGTGATTCGAACACACATCGGTTTCCCAATCAGATTAAGATCGAAGGTACTCTCTCAGTTTAGCCCGTTGGCTTTTTAAGGGCCACCTAGGTGGAATGTGATCCTGCGTGACCGTGCATCGGTGGCCCGCAAGTAAAAGGTTTCCTCGGTCGACATCAACCAGTCGTAACAGGTTAGAATTGGCGGTCTCCTAACGCAAGTGAGAGACGGCATGAGTGATCAGAAGAAACGTAAGAAATGGACAGCATCGGAGAAGATCAAATGATTACAGTCGGCATGAATTACCGAGTCATTGAAGGCAAGCAAACAGATTTCGAGCAAAAGTTTGAAGCCGTTATCGAAGCGTTAAAAGCGGCCTCCGGACACGAACAATCAAATTTATTTCAGGACGTGCATGACCGCCGCTCGTACATGATCGTCAGCGCATGGTCAGACGAAAAGGCATTTGCGGACTTCATTCGCAGCGACGCGTTTCGCGAAGTCACCAACTGGGGCAAAGAGAACATTCTTGTAGACCGCCCGACGCACCGTGTTTATCGACATTGATATTCACTACAAAACAACATTCAAAGTTGGAACTTGAATTCAATGAACGCTCCACTTTGAAATGAGCCGAGTCCACCATCGATCGAAGTTCCAAACGTTCTTCGGCCGTTAGACGAACGACATATTTGGCTTCCTTTGTCCTTGACTATCTTCTTGAAAGGGAATTGATCCGGGCAATTTACGAAACAACGACTTAAATGTCGAATTAGCTTGGATAAGCGGCTAGAATTGGAACGTCGTCAGCGAACCGTCTGTGGAGTCCACATAGACGCGAACCCCGAACTACGCGAACACTGCTCGAGTCTTGCATGCCCGTAATCACCCTGACTACCGAACTTGCTGCGCCGGTTGATGGGAAATGCTGAACCTGTCAACACAGTATCGGGTGAATCACCAGCCTCAAAACTAGCTTCAAGACCAGTAGCTGTTAATTTCGCGATCAGAGCGACTAAATTGCTGTCTGGATTGGCTTCATGGTACGG
>JBGSKR010000099.1:0-2868 GCA_041741135.1 Mariniblastus sp. | reverse complement strand
CCCGATTTGGAATGCACATTACCCGTTGCTGCCTAACGAAGAACGACCGTTGCTTGGACTGCAAGCCTGTTGTCGCACGAACGTGATTTTTTGCCCGACGAATCTTAGTTGCTATTGGGCGCTCGATCGATCAGCCATTGCAGATTTCGCTAAAGCCAATCGAAAAACGCAGCTATTGGATCGTATCGAGTATTGCTCGCGAGTGGGAGTCAACGTAGTGACCTATGCGACCGGGCGAAAGGTCAACGAAAAGAATGCAACACCGAAGCTGCAAGAGGAGTCGGCAGCGACCTTGTCCGATCGAGTGCTCGTGTTCCCGAAACTTGTTCACGGCGGCGGTTCCGATGACGCGCCTAACGCTTGGCGAAATGTTTTGCGAGAGGTCCAAACTGCTGGCTTGCGAATCAAACTCGAAAAACAAATGATTGTTCCAAACCTCGAATCGTTGGCCGATTATCCGTTTGTGTTTTTGCACGGTCGAGAACGTTTTCGTTTTTCGGAAGAACAACGCCTAGCTCTGAAAACCTATTTGGAACTGGGCGGTTTCATTTTTGCGGATTCGATCTGCACATCGCCGCAGTTCACCGCTTCGTTTCGCAGCGAGATGAAATCCATTTTGGGCGAACCGCTGCAAGTGATCGATCCCGCATCAGATATCTACAGCGAGAGATTCGGTTACAAGATCGACGCAGTGACGCTGCGAACCAAAGACCCGCGATCGCCCGGCGGTTTTCGAGAATCGGTGCGGCGTCCGGAATTGGAGGGTTGGCAACAGAACGGACGTTGGGTGGTGGTGTTTTCTCCCAATGATTTGAGCTGCGCACTTGAGAACACTGCCGTATCGCAATGCGACGGTTACATCAAATCCGATGCGCTCAAAATTGGCACGAACGTGATTTTGTATAGTTTACTTAGCGATGTTGGGAAATAGACTTTAAAAGAAATCTCTGAACGCCTCGCTGAACTATAACTCTCGATCTTCTTACGTTGCGTCTTCTTACCTGAATTGAGTCAAGCTCACGTTTGGTAAGAAAATGGAGGCAAGAAAATAGTGGATCGTTAAAGTGGTCTGGCGCGGCTGCGCCGCGACGCTTACTTCGTGCGCGGCTCTTTCCTGCGCGACGTCGTGCGCGGCTCTTTCTTGCGCGACTTCGTGCGCAGTGATTTCAACTAAATCCAAACTTTTAAGCGGCCGTCGAGCAAACCAGGCAAAGCCTTTTCGACCAGTTTTTCGGCTTCATGGCGACTATAACGCGTGCTGAAATGTGAAGCAACGATTAATTCGTTTTCGAACTTGGATTGGCGTTCGACGAAATCATCGAGATGCATGTGGCCGTTTTTGTGAATCAAATTCTTGCGATGATCCGGCGCGGCAAAAGTCATTTCGGTGATCAGAATTTTCACCTGATAGAACTCAGGATTCTGATCCAGTCCTTCCGGCGACGTATCGCCCGTGTAACCGACGATTGGTACGCGAATTTCGTTCGAGATTTCAGTGCCCGCCATTCGCAAGTCACGAATTTGCTCGCCCGACATTTCAAGAAATTCCGGTTTCAGTTTTTTTCGACGTTCATAAATGATGTATCCAAAACTAGGAACCGTGTGCTTCGTGGCCACTGCCTTGACGACCAGTTCCCGCGACAATTCGTATTCTTCATTGGCCACGACGCCGATCATGTCACAGGGCAATTGTCCGCGGTCAAGTTGTTCGAACGAGCGCAACATCGTTTTGACTTTATCGATCGCAAATGCGGGCATGAAAACTCGCGGTGGTTCCATTTTCATCAACCGCCTGCGAGCAACATAAGAAGGAAGCGCGGCGATGTGATCAAGATGGCAATGCGAAATCATCCACGTCGGAACGCCCATGAAGTCCCACGGATGCGCTCCGAGATCAAACCCCAGTTTGAGTTCGGGAATGCGCCAATAAGATTGTACGGCGGCGCGGGAGTAGCCTTCGACGGTGAGTTCACCGTGTTGGTGGGATTTGAAAGGAGCGTTGTGAAGCATGAAGTTGTTCGTGGGCGAAGCTTCCAAGGAAAGAATCGCCACGCGTTTTGGCAGACGGATTGAATGAGAAGCTCGATCTTAACTCAATCCAGTCAACACTTCCACGCTACATCGCTGGTTTGAGTATGTTGCTCAGACACTCAACGGCGTACTTTTGTTCGGCCAACGTAAGTTCTGGAAAAATCGGTAGACTGAGAACTTCCGTTGCGGCAGCGTCGGTCTCGAGCAGGCTACCTGGCTGAACAGGGACATGCTGGAAACATTGCTGTTGGTGCAACGGAATCGGATAGTAGACTTCGGTGCCGATATTGCATTCAAGCAGCTGCTTGCGAACTTTGTCGCGGCGACCATTCGGAATGCGAATGGTAAATTGATTCCAAACGTGCTCGTTGCCGTCAGTTGCAACTGGTGTGGCGATCAATTGAGAGATTCCGGCGGCCTCCATTAGGTTTTGGTAACGTCGAGCATTTTCCTGCCGAGCGGTAGAATACTGTTCGAAGTGTCTCATCTTGATCGTTAGCACTGCAGCTTGCATTGCATCGAGCCGACTGTTGATCCCGACGACTTGGTGATGGTAGCGCGGTTCCATACCGTGATTGGCCAGCAGTCGCAAACGCGCGGCAAGTGCTGGATCATTGGTGGTCATCATGCCGCCATCGCCAAATCCGCCAATGTTTTTCGTTGGATAGAAACTGAAGCAGCCGATCGACCCCATGCTACCGGCTCGGCGTCCGCGATCACTGGCGCCAATCGATTGAGCGCAGTCTTCGATCACGTGCAAACCATGTTCGACGGCGAAGTCGAGAATCGGATTCATGTCGCAACATTGGCCGAACAAGTGGACGGGAATGATGGCTT
>JBGSKR010000098.1:0-6555 GCA_041741135.1 Mariniblastus sp. | reverse complement strand
ATTTCACTCACTTTAATCGTATGCTTGCTTTCAGCATACCTGCCGAGTTTGGCTGTTGGCTGTTTCCAAACGGATCCCTTCGGAAATCTGGGCGCTGATGCGGGAACTGCCGCAGGACCAACTGCCGCAGGACCAACTGCCGCCAATCCTCAGGACGATCCCTTCGGTCAAAATGGGTCGTCCGCCAATAACGCCGTGCTGCCTCCACCGAAGATCGATACTTCACTCTCTGAAAGCACTCTGCTGATTTTGCGGGCCATCGAATTGTCAAATCCTCAAACACCAGCCGAGCTTGCCAGAGCCTTGCGGACGCTCGTTGACATTCGCGCCTACGATCACGCACTCTATTATTTATCTCGCCTTCAAGCCGCTGCCACCGATGATACTGCACGATTCGAAGTTCATGAAATTTTGGGCACCGATTTTTTTCTGGAACTGCATGCGAACGAATTGATGCAGCCGCGTGGGCAACAGTTTGCCCGCCAAGTCTTTGAGGCCGCGAAAGCTTATGCCACCAGTCCAGAGCGATTGAATCAGTTAGTTACCGCACTCAGTAGCGCTGATGGTTCGGTGCGAGCGGCCGCGTTTCGAAAACTACGACGACTGGGGCCCCATGCTGCGGCAGAGCTGATTCATGTTTTCGCTGCTCCTGCTCGTGAGCAGGAATTTCTTTATGTCCGTGCAGCGCTCGTGTCGATGGGCGATGACGCGATTCCCCCGCTCTTGGCGGCGGCGCGAGCAGATGACGTGCAAGTCCAAACGGAAGCCATTCGTGCTCTGGCCAATTTTCGTTCATCGGATGGAATTGACATGATGATGCGAACGTACCTCTCGCCGAAAGCTCCCGACGCGTTGCGGCGAGTTGCCTTGAATTTCCTGATGACCGATCAACAGTTGCCTCCGGATCCAGCGGTTGTCGAAGAACGTTTTTATCAGCGCGCCCAGGAATACCTGCTCGGCCAGCGTAAAATTTCTGGTGGACTGTCGGGCACGACCACCCTGTGGAACTGGAACGCTGCCACGAAACGGCTGGAGTCTCAACAGGTTGCCACGACGACTGCCGAGCGAATCGCGGCAGCCACGCGAGCGGAAGATTTGTACGAAATCAATCCCCAGGCGCCGCGCAATCGTGCGATGTATTTGCTGACATGGTTGGAATCATCCAAACGAATTGCGGGTGTCGATTCGCCAGTTAATGGACAAGAATTGCAAAGTCGTTTTTCCGGGATCACTGCGAGCGAAATTGAATCGACGCTCGAACAGGCAATGAGGCTGAACCTGATTCCGGCAGCCGTGGCCTGCTGCGAAGTGTTAGGTGAAATGGGGACGCCGAGTTTGCTGGATGGTGACTCTCATCAACCGTGTCCGCTCGTGCAAGCGATTTTGATCGGCGACCGGCACTTACAGTTTGCCGCCCTCGAAGCGATTACGAAACTCGATGCAACGAAGGCTTTCCAAGGCAGTAGTTATGTATTGAATTTGGCGGTTTACATGGCAGGCAGCAGCGGTCGTGCGTCGGGTTTGGTTGGGCACTTGCGATCCGATTTAGCTCAGTCGTTTGCGGCGGCGATGCAAGCGGCGGGTCTCAAAGGAGTTGCCGTGACTTCCAGTCGCGACTTCTTTCACGAAGCAACTCAGAATCCCGATTTAGATGTTCTGCTGGTTGCCGATACACTCGACAAACCCGATTATGTGGAGCTGATTCAGCAACTAAGAAATGACATGCGGACGAAACGGCTGCCGATCGCATTGTTGTTTCGCGACCCGAGCAGCCAAGTGCGAGTTCAACGATTGATGAACAACGATCCGTTTTTTATTGCGTTACCTTTGACAATGGAGCCAGAATATGTTGCTGGTCACGTGCGGCGGATGCGCGAGTTGGCTGAACCCTGGCCTGTGACGGAACTTGATCGTCGCACTCATTCTCAAGCTGCGGTCGAATGGTTGGCTAAAATTTCCAATCGTCGCGAGGACTATGCGTTTTACAATCTCGGCAGTCACCAAGATCAGCTCACGCGATTGCTGTATCTGCCCGGGCTCGTAACTCCTGCCAGTGATATCCTGAAACGTTTAGGCACGCCGGCAGCCCAGCGGGAATTAGTGAATTTCGCCAATCAAAGCAGCCTGCCAATCGACGAAAGATTGGCTGTCGCGTCGGCTTTTTCAGAAGCCGTGAAGTCGCGTGGGACGTTGTTAACGCAAGACGAAATCCGTCAGCAATACGATCGATACAACGCTAGCGAAGCCGAACCGGTGGAAACTCAACGCGTTCTTGGTTCTATCCTCGATGTAATTGAAAAAAGAGCCCTCGAAAATTAGGGTTTGTTTTGCGAGATCGCTGCTTATGCGTTAAGATATAGTCTTAACTTCCCGACGACGCTCCCCCCCATTTTCAGTGACTCATGAAAACTGGTTTGAAATTTTCCGACCTTCGTGTTGGCACGACGATTTTTTGTCTCTTGATGACCGCCACGATCTGCCGCGCCGACGAGATTGATTTTAATCGCGAGATTCGGCCGATTCTGTCCGAGAATTGCTTCTATTGTCACGGACAAGACGGAAATAAACGGCAAGCCGATTTGCGACTGGATGATCGCGAGGCGGCGGTTGACTTTGGCGCGATTGAGCCAGGTGATGCCGATGCCAGTACCTTGATCGAGCGAATTTTTTCTGAGGATGAAGAAGCGTTGATGCCGCCGGTCGATTCGAATCGCAGGTTGTCGGCGGATCAAAAACAGCTTCTGAAAAATTGGATTCAGCAAGGAGCGAAATATGAAACGCATTGGGCTTTCGCTACTTCCAATCGCCCAGCAATGCCGTCGGTAAAGAATGCCGACTGGCCCCAGAATCCGATTGACTATTTCGTCCTCGCGAAATTGGAACAGCGCGGCTGGCAACCGTCGCCGCCCGCCGAACGGACAACACTCATCAAGCGTTTGTACGCGGATTTAGTTGGCTTGCCGCCGACGCCTGCGGAAGTCGAATCGTTCGTGGCTGATGCTGATAGCGCGGCTTACGACCGACTGGTAGATCGTTTGCTCGCGAGTCCTCATTACGGAGAACGCATGGCTCTGCCTTGGCTCGATGCCGCGCGGTACGCTGACAGCAACGGGTTTCAACAGGACGGTGACACCTGGCAGTGGCTGTGGCGGGATTGGGTCGTCAAGGCGCTCAACGAAGATTTACCATTTGACAAATTCTCGATCTGGCAGCTGGCGGGTGACTTGCTTCCCGAAGCGACGACTGAGCAAAAGATCGCCAGCGGCTTCAATCGCAATCATTTGCTTAACGGAGAAGGCGGTTCGATTGCAGAGGAACAACGCTTCAACAATCTGTTTGACCGCATCGATACGACGGCGACGACTTGGTTGGGTCTGACGATGGCTTGTGCTCAATGCCACGACCACAAGTACGATCCGATCACACAAAAAGAATATTATCAATTGCTCGATGCGTTCAACCGTGTTCCCGAAACGGGAGGACCTCAACAGTTTTCTAAGAAAATTCGCGTTGGCAAACCGGTACTGGAGTTGCGAGACGCCACTTTCGATTCACCGCTGGCTGAAGCCAAAGAGGCGACGGAAAAGAAACGCGATGCCGATGACATTCCACGTCCGATGATCATGAGCGACGCTCAACCTCGCGAGACGCACATCCTCGATCGGGGAGCCTATTTGAGCCCGTTAGAGCTGGTCTCGTTTGACACGCCCGCGTTTCTGCCGCCAATGCCGGAATCGGCACCAAGGAATCGGCTGGGGTTCGCCAACTGGTTGTTCGCTGCGGAACATCCGCTAACATCACGTGTTCAAGTCAATCGGATGTGGCAACATTTTTTTGGATTGGGTATCGTGAAAACTTCGGAAGATTTTGGAGTGCAGGCGGAGTTTCCCATTCACCGAGAATTACTGGACTGGTTGGCAGTCGAGTTTCGTGAAAAAGGCTGGAGTCAAAAACACATGCATCGACTGATCGTGACCAGTGCCACTTACCAGCAATCATCTCGCATGTCCGCTGAACATCGCAACGAAGACATCGAGAATCGCCTGTACGCACGCGCCAGCCGGATGCGGATGCCTTCGTTCGTGTTGCGAGATTGGGCGCTGAAAGCGTCCGGTTTGATCAACGAAAAAATCGGCGGCAAACCCGTTTATCCTTACCAGCCGGGTGAAGTCTGGGAAGCTTTGCAGATCACAAAGGAACGCGATTTTACTTATCCGGCATCAAGCGGAAGCGATCTCTACCGACGCAGCATCTACACGTTTTGGAGGCGCACCGTCGCTCCGACCAACATGTTTGATGCGTCGGATCGACAGGCCTGCCGGGTTCGCGCGTCAATTACCAGCACGCCACTTCATGCGTTGACGACGCTCAATGATCCGACGTGGGTCGAAGCCGCCCGAGTGTTGGCGGAATTGAGTCTGAAAAGTTCTGAGGATCGCAGTTCACAATTGCAGTTTGCGTTTCAACGAGTCATGTGTCGAGTCGCTTCGGATGAAGAGTTGAAGCAATTGCAAGACGCATTTGCTCGACAGCTTTCGCATTACATCGATGATTTAGAATCTGCACGGGCGTTTGTATCCGTTGGAGTTTCACCACGAGACGAAACCCTCGATGCTGCCGAACATGCAGCGCTATCGGCGGTGTGTCTTGCCATTTTAAATTTGGACGAAGCGCTGACGCGAGAATAAGATTCAACAAAGCCGCGCACGAAGTGAGCGTTCAAATAAAGAGCCGCGCACGAAGTAAGCGTATTGCACAAACCGCGCACCTAGTAAGCGTTTTTCCCCAACGAAAATCCATCATGAACTCACTGACCGAAATTGCTTTCCGCCTGAATCGTCGACAACTGTTTGGCTCCGCCGCCAGGGGCATTGGTGTCGCAGCTCTCGCGACGCTGCTCAGCAAAAGCGGCCTCGCGTCGGATACACCCAATCAGCCAAATACTTCGAAAGAACAATCCGCCACACCTGCGGCGTTACCCGGATTGCCCCATCATCCTCCGACCGCGAAGCGCGTCGTGGTGTTGTGGCAAGGCGGCGGCCCATCGCACGTTGATTTGTTTGACGAAAAACCGATCTTGCAAGAACAGATTGGCCAAAACATTCCCGACTCCGTGCGCGGCGATACCAGGTTGTCGACAATGTCTTCCGTCTATGGGAAATGGCCCTGCGTGCCAGCGATCAAGCCTTTCAAGAACTACGGTAAATCGGCAATGCGTTTGAGCGAGATGTTGCCGGGGATTGGCAGTATCGCCGACGACATTTGCCTCGTGCGCAGTCTCCACACCGAGGCCGTCAATCACGCGCCGGGCGTGGCGTTCTTCATGACTGGTGCCCAAGTTCCCGGTCGCCCGAGCATGGGTGCCTGGCTGTCGTATGGACTGGGCAGCGAAACCGATAACTTGCCTACTTTTGTGGTGATGACTTCCAGCGACGAAAAGAAAACGTGTGGGCAATTGTTTTACGACCACTATTGGGGCAGCGGATTTTTGCCCAGTCGATTTCAAGGCGTCAAGTTTCGCAACACGGGCGATCTCGTGCCCTATTTGAACAACCCGCCCGGCGTCAGTCCTGCGGCTCGACGAGACATGCTTGATTCGATTGCCGCGATGAATTCAGCACATCTTGCGGACTATGGCGATCCGGAAATCGATACCCGCATCTCACAGTATGAAATGGCGTTTCGGATGCAGACCAGCGTTCCAGATCTCGTTGATTTTTCGGATGAATCTCAAGCCACGCTTGATCGCTATGGTGCAGATGTTTTAAAGAAAGGCACGTTTGCCAATAACTGTCTGGTTGCCCGGCGACTGCTCGAGCGAGACGTGCGATTTGTGCAGTTGATGCATTCGGGCTGGGATCAGCACAAAAATCTATTCACCCAACTTGAGCTGCAGTGCGTCGACACCGACCGTCCTTCAGCAGCACTGGTCATGGATTTAAAAGAGCGTGGCTTGCTCGACGATACGTTAGTCGTTTGGGGCGGAGAATTTGGACGCACGCCGTTTGGACAAGGCGATCCGGAAAAACCAAACGGCCGGGATCATTTTGGGAAAGCTTTTAGTTGGTGGATGGCGGGCGGTGGAGTCAAAGCTGGCGAGGTTTATGGAGCGACGGATGAATTTGGCTGGAACATCACCGAAAACCCCATCCACGTTCACGACATGCAAGCAACCATGCTGCATCTGTGCGGCGTCGATCATGAACGATTGACCTTCCGTTATCAGGGTCGTCAATTTCGTTTGACCGATGTGCATGGCGAAGTGGTCAAAGGAATTCTGGCGTAAGCGTTAACCGATCTCGTTTAACGGTCAGCCGAAAGAGGCGGCGGACCGGTTCGTGGCGAATTTGGCTCAAGCCGTTTCGTTTCAAAGTATTCTCTCAATCAGATAATTGCCCGCCTCTGAACGCGTACGGGCTCGAAAGTTGGGGATGCGTGCTGGTTAGGCAAGCCACTGCATGCAGATTCTTCGGTAAAAATATCAGAAATTCTGCGAGTTCATTGTTGCATTGAAACAACATAGCTGGTAAAAATATTCGAGGCTTGTCAGCGGCG
>JBGSKR010000097.1:0-9677 GCA_041741135.1 Mariniblastus sp. | reverse complement strand
AAACCAGTGTTGACGTGTCGCTAGAGAAAGACCGTTCGGCAGATGATTATCGAGAAGAGCTTGAGGTCGTCAGCGAACAGTGTGAAGAGCTTAGGCATCTGGTCAATTCACTTCTTCAATTAGCCGAGACCGATGTGGGAGTCGGTTCACCGAAGTTTTCGGAGTTCAACCTGTCCGCGCTGATTGAGAAATCGATTGACGTTTTTTCAGGAGTAGCGGAAGAACAGAAGGTCAGACTGATCGCCGATTTGGGAATGCAAATTTATGCTAAGGGTGACGAGTCAAAAATTCGTCAGGTGATTAACAACTTGATTGACAACGCGATCAAATTCACGCCCAGTGCTGGAAGGGTCGAATTGAGTCTCGAAAAGTTTGAGAATAGCGTGCGGCTGTTGGTTACCGATTCTGGCTGTGGGATTCCTGAAGATGAGCATGACAAAGTCTTTGAGCGATTCTATCAAGTCGATCCATCACGGAGTCGATCTTTGGGGCGCGGAAACGGTTTAGGCCTAAGCATCTGCAAGTCGATTGTCGAGATGCATGGCGGCTCAATCCGCCTCACCAGTCCACCCGCAGGCGGTACACAGGTTGAAGTCATACTTCCGACGTGAGCAGAGGTGCGCGGCCCAGAACTACGATCGATCGGTGCGGTTGGATTTGCGGGAGAGATGGCGTGAGATACGATCAAGCAGTCGTGGCTTCACGTCGGAGTCTTCATCAACGTAGCCATATTTGCATTTCAGCATCGACTCTTTTTGATTGATCTCGAACTGGCGACGCTCTAGTGCAGCCCATTGCTGACTTAGTTTCGCCCGATTGATCGACAACTCGATCTCGGCTTCTCGCAATTTTGCCGTCAAACTTTTCTTGAGCTCGGCGATCTCTTCGCAATCGGAAATGTTGATGTTCTCAATCGTACTGTGTAACGCTTCAAGGGCTTCGTCTTTGATGCTAGTCAAAGGGCGCGGCGTCTTACGGCGATCGGCGCCGTGATAAGGCATGCTTGTCGATGTCTCAGTGACGTCAGTAGCGACTGACTCCGTGACAACTTCTTGTTCTTTTACCTCTTCGACGACTTTTTGATTTTCGGTCGACCGAACGTTTTCGGTGGGGACAGCATTCACCGTTTCGGACTCGGCAGGCATCCCGTATTCAGCGAGAATTTCCAGCTTGCGACGCTCCCAAGCAGTCATAGTTTTCTCAGCGTGCGGTTGCTGTTGCGACGGCTCAACCTTCTTAGCCTCGAATGGTTTCGCCTCGAAGGGTTTCGCCTCAACCATCTTCACTTCAACCGATTTCACTTCGAATGGCTTCTCTTCAACGGCCTGTGCTTTCTCAATTGCCGCCGCGATTGAAGAAAACGAAACTGTGTTGGACTCGGCGAAAGTATTGACCTCGGCATTTGCTGAAACCGTCGTCGCAGAAGCCTTCTCTCGTTCGAAATTTTCGAGAAACTGAGCCAATTTCGACTCGATCGCTTGCATGAAATCGTCCAATCGATTCTCGACCAACTCAGCAATATCGGCTGATCGATCGTCGCGAGACGAACTTGGATCAGATTTCGAAATTGTATTGGTGGTAGGCATGTAACGATCTGTTCGCAAAAGGTGGGCAGCATTCAAAATATTGGACGCTGAAAGCAAGGCCTTGAAAATGGATAAGCAAAACCTGTTTAACCATAGGTCAAGTATCCGAAAAATTAATCCTGCTTCACAGAACAATCGGCTGTCCAAGGAAGGCCTTTCTCACTTCAATCAACAAAACCGCTACAGACGGCCTTTTTTTAGCGGTGGTCAGTCCACTCCGCAAACTCTAAAATGGCTCTTCTTGCCGACTCTGGCGATCTGCCTCCCGCACGCTCAACCTACCGAATTCCGCTATGTCAAACCGCCCATTTGCTCACCTGCATTGCCACAGCCATTACAGCTTGCTCGATGGAGCCAGCTCGATTCCCAAAATGGTGCAGCGAACCGTCGATCACGGCATGACCGCGCTCGCTCTCACCGATCACGGAAATTTGCATGGCGCGCTCGAGTTTTATCGCAAGTGCAAATCGAAGGACATCAACCCGATCATCGGCTACGAAGCCTACATCGCACCCGGCAGCCGAACCACTCGCGGAACTTCCGGACGCGATTCCAGCTACCACCTGACGTTGCTTTGCCAAAACGCGACCGGATTCAAGAACCTCGTCAAACTCGCATCGATGGCCAGCCTCGAAGGCTTTTTTTACAAACCTCGCATCGACAAGGAAATCTTGGAGGCACACAGCGAAGGGCTGATCTGTCTTAGCGGTTGCGTCTCCAGCGAGTTCAGTCGCATGTTGCTCACCGGCGGAAACGGAGCCGAGGAACAACTCGCCAAGGCCGCCGATGTCGCGAAGTGGTTTCATCGGGTCTTCGACGATCGGTACTTCATCGAGATCATGAACAACGGTGTCGAGATCCAGCGTGAGCAATTGCGCGCCGCCGTCGAAGTCGCAAACCGCATCGGTCTGCCACTGGTCGCGACCAGCGACTGCCATTACGTCGATCGCGATGACGCTGAAGTCCAAGACGTGATGTTGTGCATCAACACCGGTCGCTTTCGCACCGACACGCAGCGCATGAAAATGGAAGGCAATCAGTTTTATCTTCGTCCGCCCGAAGAAATGTATGCGAGCTTTCCAGGACTCGAACACGCCGTCGCCCGCAGCCAGGAAATCGCGGATACGGTTGACATTCAACTGGAACTTGGCAAACGTTTCTTTCCCGTTTTTGATTTGCCGAAAGACGTTCTTCCCGATGATCGACTTTCAGAAATTTGCTACCAGGGACTGAAAGAACGTTATGCCGACAAACCCGAAATGTGGACCGATGGTGAACTTTGCAAGATCGTCGTGGATCGCCTCGAACGCGAACTGAGCGTGATCAAGAAATTGGGATTCGCGAATTACTTTCTGATCTGTTGGGATTTCGTGGTGCAAGCTCGCGAGCGCGACATTCCCGCCACCGCTCGTGGCTCAGGCGTGGGTGCGATCGTTTGTTACGCGCTCTACCTCAGCCATGTTTGCCCGATCGAGTATGGCCTGCTGTTTGAACGCTTCCTCGACGAGAATCGATTGGAAGCTCCCGATATTGATATCGATTTTTGCAAAGACCGCCGCGCCGATATCATTCGTTATGTGAAAGACAAATACGGTGAAGACTCGGTCGCTCAGATTGGCACGTTCGGAACGATGAAAGCCCGCGCGGCAATCAAAGACGTGGGCCGCGCACTGGGAATTCCGCTCGCGCGCGTGAACCAGATCACGGCGATGGTGCCCGACCAGTTGGGCATCTCGTTGGACAAAGCCATCGCCGCTTCGGAAGAGCTGAAAGCCGTTTACGAAGGCGATCCGGAAATTTCGGAACTGCTCGATTTCGCTCGCAAGCTGGAAGGACTGGCTCGCAATATCGGCACCCACGCCGCCGCCGTCGTCATCAGCGACGGGCCGCTTACCAATTACGCTCCGCTTGGTCGCGTGCCCGGCAAAGACGATGTTATCACGCAATGGTCGATGAAGGACGTCGAAGACGCGGGCCTACTGAAGATGGACTTTCTCGGCTTGCGAACGCTGACGATTCTTCGTCACAGCGTTGACCTAATCGAGCAAACGACGGGCAAGCGAATTGACATTTACAAATTCCCGCTTGATGATCTGCCGACCTACAAACTGCTTCAATCCGGCGACACCAAAGGCGTGTTCCAACTTGAATCGGGCGGGATTCGCGACCTCTTGCAAAAAATGAAACCCGACCATTTCCGCGACATCATCGCCACCAACGCGCTCTATCGACCGGGCCCGCTCGAAGGCGGGATGGTACAACAATACGTCGATGTGAAACGTGGTCGCAAACCAGCCGAGTACAAACTCGACGTGCTGAAGGAGATTCTGGAAGAAACTCACGGCGTGATGGTGTACCAGGAACAAGTCATGCAGATTCTCAATCGACTGGGAAAAATCCAACTCGCCGCTGCGTACACTTGCATTAAAGCGATCAGCAAAAAGAAAGAAGACTTGATCGCCCAGAACTACGAACAGTTCATGGCCGGTGCTCAAGAACAAGGGCTACCGAAAAAAGACACACAAGAAATGTGGGACATGATTCTCAAGTTCGCGGGCTACGGATTTAATAAGTGTGTAGTGGCGGATACAGTTATCACACATGCCGAAACCGGCGAGCAAACAACGGTTGGTGAGCTGTTCCAAAACCGGCGAGCATTTCGCATTCATGCGCTGCACAAAGACAATACGTTAAAGTCACGGACCGTGACCGATATAGTTTGGAACGGTCGCAAATGCGTTTATAAACTGACAACTCGCTTGGGGCATCAACTAACAGCCACCGCCAATCACCCTTTGAAGACATTCGAAGGTTGGACGAATTTGGGAGACCTGAAATTAGGTGATCGCATTGCCTCCCCCCGTGGACTTGCTACCGCTGCGTCGATGAGTTGGCCTGCCCATGAATTGATTGTGCTTGGATATCTAATCTCCGAGGGAAACACTTGCCATCCAAGCTGTCTTTATTTTTACAACAACGATCAGCAACTCATTGACGAATTTGTAGAGTCTGTCCAGCAATTCCCAGAGACTCATGCGCGCATCGATCATCGCCATGGCAGCAATCGCATGGAAGTTTGTGTGAGTACGGGGCGTGATGCAAAATTCACTGCTGGAAACGTTCCGTGGAATGCCAGCAATTCGACAGCAGTTCAGGAACAAACGCTGAACTCAACGGCGACGCGAAGTGGAGCGTTCGCGTGGGCTGCCAACTTGGGCCTGATTGGTAAAAAAGCTTCTGAGAAATTTATTCCAAACGAATGCTTCACTCTGGATGATGATTGCCTCGCACTATTGTTGGGCAGAATGTGGGCAGGCGATGGATTTGTGGGAGCGAAGGGGCAAGTGCCGTATTACGCAACATCGTCGGAGCGGCTTGCACGCGATATTCAAAACTTACTATTGCGACTGAGCATTGTCAGCAGAATTCATCACAAGGTCTTCCGCTATCAATATCAGGGAGAACCACAAGTAAGAACTGGTTGGACAGTTCATTTGATTGGCGATGACTCGATTGCTAACTTTGTTCAGTTGATCGCACCCAATATTCTTGGACGGGAATCACAGTTGAAGAAGTTCCGAAACGATTTGCGGAAACGCCCCAAGCATCGCTCCAGTGCGGACACGATTCCGGCTGAAGTTCGCACCTGGGTTAATCAAGAACGAATACGTGCCGGGTTAAAGTGGCGCGAATTGGAAGAAAAGTCTGGAGTCTGCACTCGCGAACTGGCTTCCAAAGGAAACAAAACCAAACGTGGATTCCGACGCTCAACCATTTTGCGACTCGCCGAATTCTTTTCTTCAGAAAGGCTGATGCAGATTTCTCAATCGAACGTTTTTTGGGATACCGTGACTTCCATCGAACCAATGGGTATTGAAGACACCTATGACCTTTCCGTTGAGCATGATCACAATTTTGTGGCAGATGGATTGATTGTTCACAACTCGCACTCAACGGCCTACGCGCTCGTCGCGTATCAGACGGCTTACCTCAAAACGCATTACCCCGTCGAGTTCATGGCTGCGCTGTTGACAGGTGATATTCCTGGACGAAATTTCACCAGCAAGGATTCGCTCGTCGAACATATCGAAGACTGCCGACGCATGAAAATCGAAGTCGTGCCGCCCTGCATCAATCATTCCGACATCAACTTCACCGTCGGCGACGGAAAAATTTACTTTGCCATGTCCGCGATCAAAGGCTGTGGTGGATCGGCCGCCGCAGCGATTGCCGAAGATCGCAAGAAAAACGGACCATTCAAAAATATCTTCGATTTGTGCGAACGCGTTGATTCCACCAAAGTCAGCCGTTCAGCAATTGAAACTCTCATCAAAGCCGGCGCGCTCGACTGCTTTGGTGCCCATCGAGCCCAATTGTATGCGGCACTTGATCGAGCAATTCAAGCTGGCACGGCAAAACTTAAAGACAAAATGAGCGGCCAGAAAAGTCTCTTTGGTGGTGACGACGATGAAGACCTCGATAACCAAACCGCTGCCACCATCGACTTGCCCGACGTTCCCGAAATGAATGAGCGCGAGAAATTGGTCGCCGAGAAAGAAGTTCTAGGGTATTACTTGACCAGCCACCCGCTCGCCGAGTACGAAGACCGCCTCAAGCGTTATTGCTCACATAAGACTTCGAATCTCGCCGGACTTAAAGACCGCGATCGCGTCAGTCTCGGTGGCATGATTTCCTCGGTCAAACAAACGCACGTGAAAAATCCTCGCGATGCCAACGCACCAACAAAGTACGCGATGTTCGATCTCGAAGACGTCGATGGTGCGATTCGCTGTATCCTCTGGCCGCAAGAATTTGCCACGATGGGGTCGGCCGTGATCGCCGACGCTGTCGTTGTGCTACAAGGCCGATTGGATTTCCGTGGCGGCGACGAAGCGAATTTAATTGTTGACAAAGTCATCCCGCTCGATTCCTTGGGCGAAACGATGAGCCAAGGCGTGAAACTATTGATCGACGAAGACCGACATGGAATGGAGGGCCTGAAAAGTGTTTATGAAATTCTGCGTGGCTATCCGGGAAATCGAGAACTGAAAATCGAAATCCAGTTGGCCGATGGCACGCGAGTGGAAATGAGCTCGAGTAAAAAAATCGAAGTCAACGAGCAGATGCACCGCCGCTTGACTGACTTACTCGGCAAGAACGCTGTCGAAATGCTGGTCGATCAAAAAGCTCTATCCGCCAAAGCTCCGGCTGGGAACAAATGGGGCAGAGGATAGTTAAAAAGTAACCGTTCGCGGCTATCATGCGATGTCGTTTAACGGTTAGCTAAAAAACTGTAACCGTTCACGGATTGTAGCCGGACTCGTGAGAGTTCGGAAATTCTACAAGCAGATAAAACCGAAGTCTCACGACTTCGGCTACGAACAATGTCCGATAAACGACATTTTTTAAAATCACCGTGAACGGTCACAAAAATCTTTTTTTTAGATTCCAACCGATGACTTCACTTGCAACCTCACCCAGACTCAGAAAGAAACCTACGACATGAAACGAACTCTAATCATCTTTTTCATCGCCACCCTTTCCTGCGCATTCACCTCACTGCAAACTTGTGCCGATGACAAAACCCCGCCAGTGATTTCGATCGACCCGAACCAAACCGACGAAGATTTCACTTTCCAAGGCGAGTATGTCGGCGAATTAGGAATGAACGACCACCAAGAAACTTACGGTGTTCAAATCATCGCACTCGGTAAAGGCAAATTCAAATCAGTGGGTTACCACGGCGGGCTTCCCGGTGACGGTTACAACGGTGAAGAACCCGTTCGTAGTGAAGCGGAGGGAATTCGCGACGGCGACAAAGTCGTTTTCGCTGGCGACAAACATGGTACGGGTACCATCCAAAACGGAATTATGACCGTAGTCGCTCCCGACGGGACGGAGTTAGGAAAACTGAAAAAAGTCACTCGCGAAAGCGAAACGCTCGGCATGAAACCTCCCACCGATGCGATTGTGCTTTTCGACGGTACGAATGCGGACGCATGGAAGAACGGACAGATCGACGAAAACGGCTGGCTGAAACAAGGCACCACCAGCACTGCCACGTTTGGTGATCACAAAATACATCTTGAATTTTTGTTGCCTTACAAACCAGAGGCTCGCGGGCAGGGGCGCGGCAACAGCGGAATTTATCTGCAAGGTCGCTACGAAGTCCAGATGCTCGATTCGTTCGGGCTCGAGCCAAAAGACAATGAGTGTGGCGGCATTTATAGTGTCGGCAAACCGGCCGTGAACATGTGCTTCCCGCCGCTCAGTTGGCAAACTTATGACATCGATTTCACGACCGCTAAATATGAAGATGGTAAATTGGTTGCCCCGCCACGAGTCACCGTTCGTCACAATGGGGTGGTGATCCATGACGACATCGAGTTGCCGGGCAATCGCGCGACGACCTCCGCGTCTCACAAAGCTGGCCCCGAACCTGGCCCGATCTATCTACAAGATCACAATAATCCGGTGCGATACCGTAACGTTTGGGTTGTGCCGAAAAAGTAGTGTTTTGTTTAAGCTTAATTTTCGGGTAACTGCCATCGCTTGAGATAGCTAAAGCGTAACCGTTCACCGTGATTTCGAAACATGTCGTTTTTCGGACATTGTTCGTAGCCGAAGTCGTGAGACTTCGGTTCTATCTGTAAATTTTCGAACTCTCACGAGTCCGGCTACAATTCGTGAACGGTTACGCTAAAGCGAACCTCTTTTCCAAACCCAAGCATCTTACCATTGAGACCCTGTGAATTTAGAAAACTCGACAGTGCCTTCCGGGCGAATTCGTATTCTCAACCGTGAAGCGATCAATGCAGCGGGCGACTATGTTGTCTACTGGATGATTTCCGCGCGGCGAACCAGTTGGAATTTTGGATTGCAGCGTGCGATTGATTGGGCTCGAGAGCTGCAGAAACCGCTCATCGTTTTTGAGCCCCTCCGCTGCACCTACCAATGGAACAGCGATCGGTTTCATGCGTTTGTGATTCAAGGCATGGCTGATAACGCGGCGGCGCTATCGAAAACGGATGCGTTCTATTTTCCTTATCTTGAACCAACCGCGGGTGACGAACGAGGACTGCTGAAGGAGCTATCGCGAAACGCTTGCGTCGTGGTTGGCGACGACTTTCCCTCTTTCTTTTTGCCACGGATGACGACGGCTGCCGCACGGATGGTCGGTGTGCAATTTGAGTTGATCGATTCGAATGGTTTGTATCCGATGCGGGACACGGATCGTGTCTTTAGTCGCGCCTTTGATTTTCGTCGACATTTGCAAAAGAATTTGTTGCCACATTTAGACGAAACACCGCTCCCGGATCCGTTTGCTGGGGTGACGCTGAAGAAGCTCGAATCGCTGCCGAAGCCAATTTTGAATCGCTGGCCGCCCGCCGATCCGGCTGCTCTCGCTGCCGAACTGTCGGGGCTGTCCGCTTTCCCGATCGATCACTCTGTCACCGTGGTCGAGGCGGTGGGAGGCAGCGTGGCAGGAGGGAAACAGGCTGATTTGTTTTTCCAAAAGAAGCTAGACCTCTACGCCGAGTCTCGAAATCAACCCGAAGAAATGATGACCAGCGGACTTTCGCCCTATTTGCATTTTGGTCATGTCTCCGTCCATCAGATTTTTGATGAGGTCGTAGGTCGGTCGGATTGGAAACCCGATCAAGTCTCTAAATCGGCGGGCGGACAATCGCGTGGTTGGTGGGGTTTGCCGGAACACATCGAATCGTTTTTGGATGAACTGATCACTTGGCGCGAAGTCGGTTACAACATGTGCGCCAATACGAGCGACTTCGATCAGTATGACTCGTTGCCAGACTGGGCGAAAAACACATTGGCGGAACATGAGAATGATCCACGAGAGTTTGTTTACTCGGACGAGCAATTCGAGCTATCGAATACGCACGACTCGCTGTGGAATGCGGCACAGCGTCAATTGGTGCGCACGGGCGTGATCCACAATTACCTGCGAATGCTGTGGGGCAAAAAGATTCTCGAATGGTCGGCGACCCCGCAAGCGGCGCTCGACGCCATGATCGAGCTTAACAACCGCTACGCCCTCGACGGCCGCAATCCCAACTCCTATGCGGGCAT
>JBGSKR010000096.1:0-3155 GCA_041741135.1 Mariniblastus sp. | reverse complement strand
GCTGTGCATTGACCGCGGCGACGCCTGCCTGCCAGATTTCCGTCGCGTGTTTTTTAAGTGGAGCTGGAATAGGGGCTGGCATTGGTGAGTCGTGCAGTGGATAAATAAGTGGGATGAATCTCTTAAATCAGCAAGCTGTTTCGTAGCAGCGAACTTCCACGTGCCCTTCAACATTCAATTTCTTAAAGCGATCACTAAAAATGAAAACTTCTGACACGCGTTACGAGATCGTGAATTTTGGATCCATCTCGGGAGTTCCTTGTCCTTGTGGTAGCAGTCGTCGCGCGTTTACCGAGGACCCTGACCAAACGGTTTCGATGCATCTTGTCGAAATCAGCAGCGACGCGAGAACGCATTATCACAAACGGCTAACCGAGATCTATTACTTTCTCGAGGGCAGTGGTCAGATGGAACTTGACGGTGAGATTTTCGACGTTTCTCCCGGCTGTACTATTTTAGTAAAGCCGGGTTGTCGCCATCGGGCAATCGGTGAAATGAAAATTCTGAATGTGGTTGTCCCTTCGTTTGATCCCGAGGACGAATGGTTTGATTGATTGCCAGCACGATCGATTGCCAGCAAATTGGCGATAGCGATCATGGCAAAAGGTAACAATTGTTCGCATTGTAGCGAAAATTCTCATGGTTTCGATTGTTCCGTGTCGATGGAATCTAACACATGTACCTTCTTTGCGGGCGCCGTCGCGCTCGAAATAGGGGTTGTTATTGACCAGCTCACATCGAGATACGTCTCGGGAGAAATCGATGAAATCAAGTTTGGGCCTCCTTTGCTTTGCCTCCGCATTGCTCTTTTCCGGCGTCGCGAACGCTCAGTTGTCAGAAAGTTTCGGTGATTCCGGAGGACTTGGCGGGAATCAAGCGTCCGTGTATCAACCGGAAGTCACGGGCGAGCTGTACGAAGGGATGCCCTATTCCCCCAACCCATACGGCCCTGGATTATTGGGCGAGGGCGGTCCACAGCGAATTCGCGGCCCGATCGGCGGAGGTTTAGGCCACGGAGGTTTAGGCCACGGTGGTTTAGGCCACGGTGGTTTGGGCCACGGAGGTTTAGGCCACGGTAGAATTGGCCAAGGAAATTTAAGCAACGGCGGTTTGCTGGGTAACGCTGGACAGAAACGCAATAGCACGACAGCGGGTCGTCCCGGGCGATTCTGGACGGACATCAGTGTGGCTGATCGCGGACTTGGTTACCAAGGCTCGTATGCTTCGGTCGGCGGGAAGAACCGTTTGTTCGAGGGTCGGTTTGGCGGACGTTGGTTAATCGAAGGCAATGTCCATCATTCGTTAGAAGAAAACGGTGGCTTCTTCTCAAATATTGGTTTGGAACGAGTCTTCTCGATCGATGCAGCGAATGCGGACGTGACGGCCAGCGTGTGGTATGACTACGACGGTGATACTCAAGCTGATTTCTCGCACAACTTCAACCAAATCGGTGCGAGTCTCGGATTGAAGACACCGAAATGGGACTTGCTGGGGAATGGTTATTTTCCAGTGGGTGAAACCGATTATACCTATGGCGATCTCTCGGGCGCGAATTGCTTTGTGGAAAACCGAATTGTCATGATTCCTGGTATTGATAGTGCGCTCGAGGGTTTTGATGTGACGTTGAGAATCCGTCCAGATCGAGCTCGAATGTACAACGGAACGGTCGATCTCGGTGCTTATAGTTACAACTCAGACATTATCAATGCGTTCGGCGGCGGTCGCTTGCGAGTGGGCTTCCAAATTCTGAAGGGGATGATCGTCAATGCGGAAGTCAACCATGACGAACGCTTTGATACCACGGGCGTAGTCAGCGTTGGTTGGTTGTTCGGTGCCAATGCAAGTGGCTCAGGTCACGAGTATACCACGGGCGGTCGAGATTTGGAGCAGACGGTTCGCAACGATCATATTGTTCGATTTAATCAAGACGTAGTGTTGGCGATCGATCCGGATACTGGGTTGGCCTATAACGTTGTCCATGTTGACAACACGGCAACCGGTGCTGAAACCGGTTTTGCAGAAAGTCCATTTAGTTCGCTTGCTGCGGCAGAGGCGGCGAGTGTCGAACGCGATATTATCTTTGTGCGTGCAGGCGACGGAACCGACTTCAACATGGATCAAGGCATCGCCTTGAAAGACAATCAACGTCTCTTGGGAACGGGCGTCGAGCATTACTTGCCAGTGCAGAATGGGCAGTTGTTCCGCTTGTGTACCGTTGCTGACGGCAACACGCCGACGATCTCCAATGCTGGTGGAACCGAAGTCATCTTGATGGCAAGTGACAACGAAGTTGCCGGGATCAATGTCGAAGCCACCGGTGCCAACTTTGGTATTTTTGCGACCGCAGAAAATGCTGGCATTATTCGCGATTCAGTGATTACCGGTGCCACGAGCGATGGTGTTCGCCTGGACTCGGCTACCGGCACCTGGGATGTCTTGAGAAACACGGTGACGGGCTCAGGTGGTGTCGGAATTCATGTGATCGACTCGCTTGACGCGACCTCGATTTATAACGTGACGGAGAACACGGCGAATGGCAATGCAACCCATGGGATTCATTTCGAAAACTTCGATGCAGCGGAAGTCAATTTGACGGACAACGTAACCAATGGGAATGTTGGAATTGGTCTGTTTGTCGAGGACCATGCGAATACGGCGGGTACGGGTTCGGTCAATGTTATCGGCCACACCTCTTTGGCTAATATCAATCGAGGTATGCACTTCTTGAATGGCTCTGGAAGCTTGAACGTGCTCGACTCGACCGTCAATAACAACCTTGACGCTGGGATAGCGATCACCAACTGGGCGACAACAACGGATCAGTTGGTAACGATTGGCACAACAGCAGGTGGAACCAGTAGCGTCACCAATAGCGGAGCCGTCGCGAACATCGAGTTTGTCACGAACACTCCTGGGGTAATCACCAACGCCTTGGTCACGAATCAAACGATTACCGGTGGCCTGAATGGGATCAGTGCCCGAGTTGAAGGAATTGATGGTGGTGGACAGGCATCGACTTTGAACATTCGCCGTCCGGATTGCGCGCGGACGATGCGACGGGGACTGCGCCGGCGATCTTTCCTGGGCGCACGATCCCGCTAAGTATCGGCCGCGTTAAGAGCGTCGCCGCTCTTGAACACGCCATTGCAACCAAT
>JBGSKR010000095.1:0-8210 GCA_041741135.1 Mariniblastus sp. | reverse complement strand
GTCTTACGATGCGGGATGTGCAACCGGCGATTGTGGATACTAGTTGAAGGTAAAATTATAATTTTTAGGGTAGCTACTCTCGTCAGAGCGTGGCCAGTTTACGGTTTGGCAGACATAGCTACCACCGTGGTCGCTTCACGGTTTGGCAACCGTAGCTACCCCATTCTTGGAATGGATGCCGCGACGAACGATTGTCAAACAAAAGAGCAGAAGGCTTAACAATGAAAAAGATCAGCTTAATTTTGGTCGGCGTGATGCTGGCAACAACTGTGATTCTAGTCGAAGACTCGAATGGGCAAGGCTTATTTCGACGCGGAACTCGCGGCGGTACGATCTATGCCGGTCGCGATATCGAAGGCGTCGTGCAAGCCAACGATGTTGGTTTCGTTTCGCCAATCAAGTCCGCCCAACTGGCCGTTAGCGATCCCTACAGCCCCCATCCCTATTACGCTTATAGCAACCGTGGCATTCAAGCAGGCTTGACCCATCAATGGAATCAGTCCGAAGCCGCTGGCCGTCCTTGGCATGGCGATTACTCGTACTGGCGATATGACGAACCAACCGCCTTAGTCGTCCCGCCGACCGCTGCCTACCATTCCACTTATGCTTGGGGCGTGGGTCAAGTTCGTAGCACTCCCATCCATCATCAGTACGGTCGGGGTTACGCTGGGATGCTTGGCGGAGCAGGCTCCGAAGGCATGTTCTCCCGCACACCCTATTGGCCGTCGAGCACCGAACAATTCGGCATCTATCCCGTTCGGGCACCTTGGTAAGTCTCATCGACTTTCCGCGGAGCTGGAAATCGTCTGAAATTCCTGAAGACTGATCTGACCGATCAGTCTTTTTTTTTGAGGCTGTTCACCACTCGAAGCAAAAGTAGCGACACCTGTTATCAATTCGATTTCGATAGCAAGCACTTGCTACCACTTAAAATCAACGACTTCCGATCTAGTGTCGCGGATTTTCGGCCAACTCAATCACTTCTCATTCATTTCCCTCACACTTGGTTCGAATGGCCTGCCGGTTGCAATCATTCTTCTCCTGTTCTAACTCAGTTCAAGGAAAAGAAAGCCATGTTCCTCTGTCAAGTCTTATTGTTCGTTGGCGGATTCGCAACCACTCTTTTTGCCATCACTGCCACCATACCGATCCCAAAAAACAATCCCTTCAGCGGATTCTAATTGGCGAAATAGTTTGCGAAAACGAGATTCGGCAACCCACACCGACTTGAATCATTCTTGCAAATTTCTGTTTGCCATCATTTCAGCGAATGTGAAACTGGCACTTTTCATTACCCGGGAATTTTCGACACAAATTCCCCTCTCACGCATGATCGTGTTGTAGCCTTTGACCGTGGGCGAACATTCATCAGTAATGAACGAGAAGGAACTATCATGCAGAATCATCCATTTGGCTTTTTATCAACTTTGTTTTTAACATTTGCCTTCTCGTGTTGTGTCGTTCTATCGGCTCAAGAACTGCAACTCGATTTTCCGTCAACCAATCAAGAAACGCCGAATCTCCAATCGAATCAAATCTCGACGCAACCCTCCCTACATGTGTTGCGGCTTTGCGCAGAAGGCATGCTGATCGGCTTGATCGATGCTCCATCACTTTCCGGCGGAAGTTCGCTGAACGATAACGGCTGCCAACTCTATCTGATCAACGGACGGGACATCCAACACTCGACTACAACCGATGGCAGTGGCAAATTCAGCCTCGCCCAAGTCACTCCTGGGCCGTACTCGATGGTTGTCTGCGGGGCCGACGGATTCGCTGCCCACGGAGTTTACGTTGCTCCTTCCTCAAGCAGGCTGTTCGTCAACGGGTTGCGGCCGGGATTTGTGTCTCCTCAGGTGCCCGGCTTTCGAACCGTACTGAAGGAAAATCTGCCGCGGGCGGTGGCTGCCAAAATTTTGGGTTCTCACGACCCCTCGTTTGATGACGTTTCAGTAGCTTTCAACCGAAGCGACAGTGGAGCATCTTCGCAACTCAGACAAGTTCAGCTTGATCAGGGACAACTTCGCGGCCGAATCGGAAACATGTTCGGTCAAGCCCAAGACATGCGGGGCATCATGGTCAGCATCGTGCAAAATGGAAAACGCGTGGCCGAAGCAAAAGTCGATGACCGAGGGTTGTTTGCGGTTCCCAACATGCAACCAGGCGTTTACGAGTTCGTCGCTGTCGGTCGCCAAGGTTTTGCCGCCGTCCGATTCAACGCGGTTGGTGACTCTGTGCCCATAATCGATGGTTCGTTTCAGTCACCGATCGGCCCGATCACAAGTTCGCTTGACGTTTGTTTGACTTGTCGTATTGCCGGAGTCGCAGTCTCGCCGCCGAGCCAAACGGTTCCCTCAAAACCGAAACCTTCGGTGTTGCAATCCAGCATTAATACTTCCGACAATTGGATCGACTACGGTGGCTACGTTGCGGCCCATTCAAATGATTTCGATTTCGTTGGGCCGTGAGCTGAAATGGCTGATCGCAAGTTTCGGAGAGACTCTCTTACTTATCAGAAGATTGTGCTGCCTTCTAAACTTGGGTTAGAAGATGTTTGGGTTAGAAAATATTGAAGGACAGTTTGGTATCTTTTAACCCCACAATTTTTTAACCCATTTTCGAAACGAGACACCTGATTAAGTTTAAGTTGATTAAAACTTCTGCAATTTACGAAGAATTTAAATCGACTGCGAAACACACCAACGATGCTGAAGCTCTTCACCCTCTCGCCACCTGCATCCAATCGATTTCATCATCGAAATTTTTGGCGTCGTAGCGAAGCCGAGTAATCACCGGCGGCACGGCGCGGCTGGCGATTTGCTCGCGATTGGTTTCCATACTGGGGTCGCCGGAAAAACGTCGAGCATCATTGAGCACCACGCCCGCCGTCTTCAGCCCGTCGCGAAAACAAGCCGCCGTCATGAGCGCTTGCAAAGCCTGATTGATCACGCCGATCATATTCGGCGCAACAATCACCACTGGGTAACCAAAATCCGCTGCCAGATCCGCGAAATACTCGTCGTCGCTGATCGGGGAAAGCAGCCCTCCGGCGCCTTCCACAATCACGATATCACAGTGACCAACCCAAGCCGAAATTCCAGTTCGCAGCAAATCAACATCGACTTCCTTACCCTCGTGACGGGCGGCGAGATGCGGCGCAAGCGGAGCTTGAAAGCGCTGAGGACAAACAATGCTGAGACTCAATGGGCGACCAGCGGCTTCCCAGAGTTCGCCGGCATCTTCAGAAACCAGTTCCCGACCATCGGAAACGCAATCACTAGCAACGGGCTTATAAACGCCAACTCGGCGTCCATTCTTAACTAACGACTTGGCAATGATCGCCGAAACATAAGTCTTGCCAACTTCGGTGTCGGTTCCGGAAACAAATAGCCCCAATGGTGGTTTATCGAGCATGATGGTTACAGTATTCTATTGAGCGATTGGCAGACTTTAATTTACCGTAGTGGTACTCGCCAGAGTTCCCTTTCTCGCGAGGGAATTCTGGCGAATCCCGCTACAAGCGGCAGAAAAAACTCGCAACCATTCACGGATTGTAGCCGGACTCGTGAGAGTTCGGAAATTCTACAATCAGACAAAACCGAAGTCTCACGACTTCGGCTACGAACTATGTCGATAATCGACATTTTTCAAAATCACCGTAAGCGGTTACAAAAATTGTTGCTTGCCTTAGTTTAAATTATTCGCTTCAAACTTCCAGACGATCACTCTTAGCCCATACTTACAGATGGGTTTTTATAACACAATGAGCAAAATTAATGTCGCCGCGATCCAAACCACATGTACTTCTGACGTTTCTAAAAACGTTGATCAAGCAGTCGAGCAAATTAAATCAGCCGCTGCTGCGGGCGCGCAATTGATTTGCTTACAAGAACTCTTCGCTGGTCTGTACTTCTGTCAATCCGAAGACCACGCTCAATTCGATTTAGCCGAACCCGTTCCCGGCCCAACAATCGATCGCATATGCTCGGTCGCCGCCGAGTGTGGCGTCGTGGTGGTCGCCGGAATTTTTGAACGTCGAGCCGCCGGGTTGTTCCACAACTCCGCCGCGATCATCGATTCCGATGGCTCGATCGCTGGCATCTATCGAAAAATGCATATTCCCGACGATCCATTTTTCTACGAGAAATTTTATTTTACGCCGGGTGATCTTGGATTCCAAAGCTTCCCGACCTCGGTTGGTCGCGTGGGCGTGTGCATTTGCTGGGATCAATGGTTCCCCGAAGCGGCGAGGCTGACTACGCTCACTGGAGCCGACATTCTCGTTTATCCCACCGCGATCGGTTGGCAAGCGCCCGAGAAATCTCAGTATGGCGCGAGCCAGTTGAGCGCTTGGCAGACGATGATGCGATCTCACGCGATTGCCAACGGCGTGTTTCTGGTTGCGCCCAATCGCGTCGGCGTCGAAGACAACATCGAGTTTTGGGGATCATCCTTCGTGGTCGATCCGTATGGAAACATGATGGCGGTAGCCGGTAGCGAATCCCCGGAAACGTTGATTGTCGAATGCGATTTCAGTCTCATCGAAACGGCTCGCACGCATTGGCCGTTTTTAAGAGATCGCCGCATCGACGCTTACGGTGACATCACGAAACGATTTATTGATTAATTCATAAGAATGCAAAACAAATTTCGAATGCCCGCTGAGTGGGAGCCGCAAGCCGCGACTTGGGTGAGCTGGCCGCACAACGAGGAAACTTGGCCGGACAATCTGGCAGAAGCACAAGCCGAATTCGTGGCCTTCGTGAAAGCGGTGGCTCAAGTCCAACCAGTTTGCGTATTGGCTGGAGTCTCCGGCAGCGCCGCACGAAGCCAAGCGGAGAACGCACTCGCGGGTACCGCCAACGTGACGCTCATTGAAATCGAAACCAATGACGCTTGGGCCAGAGACTACGCGCCCACCTTCGTCATCAGTTCGAGGGAAGACTCGCCAAGCGATTCGTTGGTGGCAATCAATTGGTTTTACAACGCCTGGGGTGGTAAGTATCCGCCGTTCGATGCCGATCAACTCGTTGCCGAAAAAGTCGCGAGCTTACTCCGAATCGAATGTGTCTCACCACCGCTTTGCTTCGAAGGCGGCGCGATCGAGATCAATGAATCGGGCTTGTTGCTTTGCACGCGATCGTGCGCGTTTGATCCGAACCGAAATCCCGACATCAGCCAATTGGCAGTTGAAGCAATTTTCGCGGATTGTTTAGGAGCCAGGCACACCGTCTGGTTAAGCGGCGATGCCATCGAAGGCGACGACACCGACGGTCACATCGATCAACTCGCTCGTTTCACCGACGAGAGCACGATCGTTTACGCTTGGTGCAACGATGAAACCGATCCGCAATTTGCTGGACTGAAAAAAAACCTGGACGATTTAACAATTGGATTGGCGGAAGCGTGGCAGGGCGAGTTCCGTTTGATTCCGCTACCGATTCCAGCAGCCATCGAAATGTCAGAACGTCGCGTGCCAGCGAGCTATTGTAATTTTCTGATTTGCAATGAACGAGTTATCGTCCCACAGTTTGGCGATGCGCGAACCGATGAGTTTGCCATGCAGGTTTTGACGGAGCTGTTTCCAACACGAGAAGTCGTCGGATTGAACTCCGTCAACTTGTCGGTTGGACTTGGCTCTTTCCATTGCCTTTCGCAACAAATGCCACAGACAAAGTGAGGAACGTAACCGTTCACGGATTGTAGCCGGACTCGTGAGAGTTCGGAAATTTACCAAACAGATAAAACCGAAGTCTCACGACTTCGGCTACGAACCTCGTCGATTCGCGACCTTTTTCGAAATTACCATGAAGGGTTACTAAGAATCAGTCTTGCAACTGACACCGTAAGATGAACATTCTTGTCGGTTCAATAACTCGCCTGCGATACTTTCTTGCCACGAGCGAACGCGAATTTCGCAAAAGAGTTGACAAGGAGTTGGCAAATCTTTCAATCAACCATTGAAGATTTAACCCTTGCGTTCTCCGTGCTCTTTTGCGGCTATTTCGCATCGCTGCACTTTCTTTTTGTCCCACATTTTTTATTGTCGTTAAAATTGCTTCCGTCGTGATCCATAAGGACTCAGTTCACTGGTTCCTCACCCTCAATAAGTTAGAGATTGAGCTTATCAGCACCAACCGTCGTGGTCGAGAAGAACGTATTTCAGGGGTTCTTTGGCTTGCCGCGAGAGCGGAGTGCGCGTCCGCCACCCAAAAAGATTAGTCAATCGCCTCCCTTGAACCATGTTAGGGCCGGGATATTATAGTAACGTTTGGGAACGGTCATTTAAAAGCTAATAAAGAGAGAGTCTCTCCATCCAAAACCGTTTCAAATTCGTTCTCGGTCCTGCCTCCCTCCAATTTGCTTACCCATGAATCGCTTTCCTAACAGAGAAAAAGTAGTCCCCCTCTGGTTCACATTGGTGGTCAGCTTGTGTATTACTCATGCTTCGGTGAAATCAGAGGGCGAAACGATCGGCTCTACGCCAAGACTGCCTGCGACTTCTGAATTTCCTGCGGGGGAGCCGGGCCATCGTTCGCATGTCAAACCTTTCTTCGAGACGTATTGCATCCGATGTCACGGTCCGGAGAAAAGCAAAGGCAAGATCACCCTGCATACGCTGAACGGCGATCTGGCTTCCGGTGCAGGCGGTGAATTGGATCGCTGGGAAACGATATTGGATGTTTTGAAGCATGGAGAAATGCCGCCCGAGGACGAGAAGCAGCCCAGCGCTGCGGAGCGTGATGCCATGAAGGGATGGATCGATCAGGGCATGCGGGATCACGTAGCGAAGGCCAGCGATGTAAAAGCCGTCCCGCTGGCACGGCGGCTGACGAACTTCGAGTATCAAAACACGATGCGCGATCTGCTCGGCATGGACCTCGAACTCATCAAAGACCTTCCGCAAGATCCCCAAAAGCCCTACCATTTTAACAACAGCGCGGAGTTCATGCTGCTCGGGCCGGAACAGCTCGACCGTTATCTCAAAACCGCCCGCCGCGCCCTAGCCAGCGCCATCGTCGATCCGGGAAAGCCCAAGGTCCATCGGCAAACCTGGAACTTCGAGCCGAATGGGCCAGCCTTCGCCACCGCGCAGCCCGATGAATTCGGCATTTTCAGCCAATCCCAGGGCGTGAGCGTCAATTCCTGGCCCGAGACCGGCGAATACCGAATCCGCATCAAAGCCGCCGCCATCCTGCCGCCGGGCTACGAGGAAGTGCCGCTGCGTCTCGTCATGGGTTCGAGCTTGCGCCACGATGCGGGCACGGGCGATTACCACCTGGTCGGAACGGTGTATCTGACGAATACCGTCGATGACCTGCAGGAGTTCGAGTTCCGCGGGCGCATCGAGAACCACCCGATACAGGTCGGGCAGGTGAACAAAAACGGCGAGGAGCCTTCCACCCGCCTCATCTATCCGCAGAACATTTTCGACAACGGCCTTCTCGGCGACAACTTTACCGTTCACTACAATACCGTATGGGAGTTTGCCGTGCCGAGGGCGGTGGTGCGTTCGATCGAGTTCGAGTCGCCCGTGATCGATGTCTGGCCTCCGGAGCACCACACCCGCATCCTGCCCGAGTCGTCCCTGCGCTCCGCCGATCCTGATGAATACATCCGCAGGGTCCTGGAAAAATTCATCACCCGCGCCTACCGTCGCCCGGCGAGCGAGGAGGAACGGGAGCGCTTTTTCAAAATCTACAAGATGATGGAGCCGGAGTTCGATTCGCTGGAGGAAACGATGCGAGAGACGCTCTCGATGGTGCTCGTTTCCCCGCAGTTCCTCTACCACACGGTGGCGGCCGACGGGTTCACCACGCCCGGCTACGAGCTTGCCTCACGGCTTTCCTATTTCCTCTGGGGCAGCATGCCGGATCAGGAACTTCTCTCCCTGGCCGCCGAGAACAAACTCGATGATCCCGCAGTGATCGAAGCACAGGCGCGCCGCTTGCTCGCCGACGAACGCGCGCAGGACTTTGTGGAAAATTTCACGAAACAATGGCTCAGCATCGAGAAAACGAAGGCGGTCAATATCAACCGCAACTTGTTTCCCCGCTTCCTTTTCACCGTGCCGAACGGGGAGCGCGCCGGCCAGGAGATGCTGTTCCGCCCTACCATCCGCGATTACATGATCGATGAAACGGTTGGCTTCATCGGCGAGCTCATTCGTCGCAACGCCCCCGTGCTCAACATCGTCGATTCCGACTTCG
>JBGSKR010000094.1:0-4459 GCA_041741135.1 Mariniblastus sp. | reverse complement strand
CCGCAACCGCATTGCCGACCCGCTCGCGTAGCTCTGGACTTACTCGATCATCTGCATCGATTGAAAAGACCAAAGACTCATTTTGACAAGACTTATTCGCCTTTGCTTTTCTCGATAGCTGGTTTGGGCTCGGATTTTTGTTTCGCTTCCATCCGAACTTCAACGCCTTCGCGTAGACCATCAGTGGTTCGGCCGATAAAGATCATCGTGAAGTAAAACAACGCCGCAACGGACAAAAGTGACCACCAGATGCGTTCCGATGACATCCTTTCGATTGACTTGATGATTAATGTAAAGACCGTGCCGGTGATGATCGCCAAGATCAATGGAACCACCGTATTGGTGACGCTGGACTGAGATGCTCCAATCAACCAACCAAACAGCCAGCCGGTATCGGCACATGCTCGGTGCGCAAAGAAACCAGAAGCGGCAAGTATCAGAAGGTTAGCCACTAAAATTTTCGTCCTCGTCCAACGACTATCGGTAGCCTTCGACGGGGCCGGGGATGGGGCGGTTGTTTCGTTCGTCAATTTCGAGGTTGTCATCAATTGTTGGCCTGGGGCGATGGCGTTCGTCGGGTGGCGGCGGGATCAGTTCGTCGCAACCAGTGCATAAAGCGAAAGCGAAAACAAGGAGGACAAGTCCGATTGCTTTTTGGTCATGTAGGCGGTGCAGAATAGCTGTAACAATTTTCATTCCTCGTCCTCTTGTTTTGTTGGTATTGCAGGCTCCGCTACTTTCTCAGATTTGGGTCCATAGACACTCATTTTCCAAAGTTCTTCGCCATAGACCTTTTTGACTACCGACATTCGCATCACGTCGGTGGTGCCGTCGGCGATTCGCAAACCCATCAGGTCGCGGACACGGTCTCCCAAGTCAACGTCTCGGCTATAGCCCATCGCGCCATGGGCACGCATGGCGGCATCGCAAGCGGCCAATGCAATCTCAACGCCCTCCGCTTTCAAACCATCGACCAACGGTGCGGCCGTCTGGTACTGACCATCGTCCATTAGTTTTGCCGACTCGCGTGCGAGCGACATAGCCATTTGTAATTTGGTGTAGTATTCGCCGAGAGGTTGTTGCAAATGGCTGAAGCGTCCAATCGGTCCGCCAAACGCTTCGCGGGACTTCAATCGATCAGCCATTTGCTCTAAAGCCGCCTCGCCGCATCCGATCGCGGCGGCGGACTGCATTAGTCTCCAATACTGAAAGTGTTTCGTGAATATTTTCCACCCGTCGCCGTCTTCGCCGATTAAGTGATTGCGGCTGACGAACATCTCCTCGAACTCAAGGCCGCCGAACGAATTTCCCGTCAGTCCGTGAGCGTAGCGATCGACTACCTTCAATCCAGGATGATCAATCGGAATGAGGAACGCCGACTGTTCATCCGCGTTGCTATTTGCAGCTTGCGTGTAAAGCACAACATGGGACGCTTGTCGCAATCGAGCATTCCAAAGCTTCTGGCCGGTGAGCTTGAAGCCTTCTTCGTATCGAACCGCCTTGCTTTGCATCTCTTTTGGATTCGACCCAGCCAGCGGTTCGGTGATCGAAACAGCAACATAGGCATCTCCGGCAACAACCTGTTTCAGAACCTCGCCAGCAATCGGAGAGGAAGCTTGAACCAGCGGTCGACCATGCGCACCGCCGACGACGTCACGAAGATTCAAATTGATGCGACCAGCATGTCGGAACAGCTCAAGAGTTTCGGCAATCGAATAGTCGCCGCCACCAACACTTGATGGTAAATCGATTCCGGGAAGCCCGAACGCAGCTCCTTCGCGACGCCAAGCGACGGGTGAAGTCAATTCATCCGAGTCTCGCAATCGCTTGGCCAATGCGTCGATCTTCGACTTCATCGTCTCAACACGCGAGCCGCTGTCCACATCGTCTTTTCCGTCCTCCGACAACAAACGCAAGGAAAATATCGTGTCCAGCTCATAGGTCTGACCAGATTTGTCCAGATCATCTGGCACCTTAAGGAACACTTGACCTTTGGTCGCCGTTGGTACTCCGCGGTACTCAATATCGAACATTCGCTTCTTTAGCGGGTTGCCGGGATCGATGAAGTTCAAACGCCCACCCTCGTTCGTTTTCAGCAGAACAAAGTGACGTCCTCGAACTGTGCCGTCGACCGTCGTCACGGTGTACGCCAAGATCTTCAGTTCACCGGCCGTCGCGGAAAGGTCTGGCCCGTCAGTTTCCGACCATTTCGGACCCAGAGCCGCGTGCGGGCTATTAGGTGCGGACAGCGTGGAGATCGCAATCGGCGTGTCATCCATACCCTCGCACAGGTACGCCAACAGTATCACCATGCGGTCATTGCTGATCCGCCCGAGCAGCAACTCTGGTTTGTCTCGAAAAATTCGCAGCGCGGTACGGTGCGGCTGCGAATCGACCGGCAACCCAGCCATGACCCGGAGTCCTTGGGAAGCGATCATTGCCGCTGAAATCGGACACGCCCCACCACCCTTGCAGTCGATCAACTGATCCAACTCGCCCTGCGCCACAACGATCGGCGAGTCCTCTGAGTGATTTTGCTGAACACTATTAAGACCGTCCTCCGGCGAAAGGAATACCGTGGATTCTGGCATAGGAGATTGAAGATCGTGAACATCTTGCTCCACTGCATTTGCCGGAGAAGCAATCGCTAACGCAAATAGGCAGAGTATCGAGTTATAGTTCATTTTTGTCTTTCGTGGTTTGAGTTACAGCGATTGTCGAAGGAAGTGATTTCAAGGGAACGCACTGGCATTGAATATTGAAGGGCAATTAGCACCAAACGATTTGGCCGGATCGGAGAAAGAAGTGGCTGCGGCAACCGACCTTTCGCCAAACAGATGGGTGCAAGGTGATGTCGCCGTTCGGTTCTTGACTCCACATCCATCGTGGTCGTGTGCTCGGCAGGCAGCAAAGTTGAATCGTCGCGCCACAACCGCACGGGCAGGACATCACCACCTGCCAAACGGCGTCGTCTTCGCAAACGAGATAGACCGTCCGGTCATCCAGTTCGGTCGGAACATCGTCCACAAGGACTGCTTTCCATCGCCGACCAAACGGCCAGCATGAACGCAGCCACTGCCAAAACTGCTCAAGTATTCGCACGATGTCCCTCTCGCTGAATCGACAGTTCGGGCAGTCCAAGCGGTGGGTTCATGTCTCCTCGACCTAAGCATCGAGACACGATTTTGCAGCGCTCGCGATCAGATTCGGACTCTTTAAAATCGCCGGACAATGACCAACGCTGAACCGCAAAGTCGGCGTTGTTATCCGTCCGAATCGGATGAAGCCGGCTGAGCATTTCCAGCACGGCGTAGCTCCCAAAAAGTTGATTGATCGTGATGACCGCAGGTCGTGACACGTCCGCTCCGCGAATGTATCCGGCGTTCAACTGATCGGCGTACTCATCGGGAGCGGAGCGAGCCATCGCGTCCGCACGGACGTCCTCCATCGAAAAAACACCTCGATTGATCAAGCTTGATCGGTCGGGCTGCAAATAGTGAACGGCTCCCGTCGCGTGCTCAATTCCACCGCGTCCGTTCGCGCGGATGCCGATTCCGACGTCGATGTAAGGAACGCAGTAAGTCGACGCGATTTTGTTAAGCAGAAAACGAGCGTAGACGCTGTCGACACAGCCAAAAATCAGATCACAAGTAGCGACAGCAAGAACCGCTTCGGGATGACTCAAATCTAGCTGCAATGGAAAAACCTGCGTCCCAAGACCGGTGTCTTCGATCGCATCGGCCAGCAGTTCAACCTTCGGTGTCTTCGATGCTGCGTGTTGATGGCGGGAGTTGATGATCCGATTCAAATTCTCGGGACCGACGAAGTCGGGATCGACCAGCACAAGCTCACCGACACCAAGACGGTACAGCTGTTCGACCACTGGCGATCCGGTTCCCGAACATCCAACCACGGCGATTCGCAATCGCCGCATTTTGGCGAACGTTCCTTCACCGAGCACCTGAGCGTGGCGGTCGGCAAAGTCAGGTACAACGGGAATTTCATCATCGCGATCAAACCAGTATTCCAGATCGTCTCCTGCGACCGAAATCATCTGCAACGGCTGGAACCCGGTTCCGTCAATTCCGTAACGTCCGAGCATCCGCCCGTCGGGCAGCATGACGGCCGTGGCATGCGGTCCGCAAGATTCGACCCAAGAATCCGCTGCCGCGAAGTATTCCACATCCGATAGGTCGTCGCATTCCGAGAACCGATCGAAGCCTGCTGGGTGACCATGGATTTTCACGATCGACAGCCCCTCGGCATTGGCTCGCTCCAGCAGCGGTCGTAACCGATCTGTTGGCCACGTGACACGATCCGTGGAACGGACGCACGCTGAATGAGGAACCAAATGGACCTCCATGATGCTCAAACAAACACGTCCTTCGCCACGATGTCGCCCGCATAGCGCCAGTGCGACTGCTTCCAGTCCATCCCCAGGAAACAAGTGACGCCGAAG
>JBGSKR010000093.1:0-4393 GCA_041741135.1 Mariniblastus sp. | reverse complement strand
CAACCGATCTATCATGCTGATGGTCAGGTGCGAGACGAGAATTACGTGTATGGCTCGTTTACTCAAAGCAAAATGTTCCACAACGGGATTCGTTGTACGGATTGTCATGATCCACATTCGACGAAAATAAAACATCAAGGGAACTTGCTGTGTACGTCTTGTCACCAGCATCCCGCTGGAAAGTATGATTCTCCATCGCATCATCACCATCAACCCGGTACGCCCGGCGCAAGTTGTGTTGAATGTCACATGCCTGAGACGACCTACATGATGGTCGACGCTCGCCGCGATCACAGTCTGCGAGTTCCGCGTCCTGATTTGAGTGTTCAGTTCGGAACTCCCAACGCCTGTACCGGATGTCATCTCGACGAGAAAAAGATTCCTGCGCATCCTGATCGAAAGCCGCTCTCGCAGTATCTCGACTGGATCATTGCTGCTGAGAATGGCGATGCTGATATTCAACAGGAACTCGAGCGAGTCAATCAGTTGATGCTGGAAGCAACTGAGAAATGGTATCCAGAGAGTTCACAGGATGCCCACTCGGATTACTACGATCGACTCACCGCCGGACACGCCCAGTCTATACGCGACATTCCGACTTTGCGATCGCTCGCCAGTGATCAAAAAGTACCGGCCATGATTCGCGCCACCGCGTTGAGCGAGATGGCGGATGACATGGGTGAGGAATCGCGTCAAGCGGCGTTAGCTGCGCTTTCTGATTCAGATCCTAAAGTCATCTCAGCAGCATTGTTGCGAATTGATTATGAGTTCGGAAATCTCTTGAGTCGAATCAACGATCAAGACTCCGGTAGAGCAAACCAAATAGTTTTGGCGGAGCTTGTCAGCGCAATAGCTGAATTGTTCGGTCATTCGTCTCGACGCGTCCGCATCGAATCGGCTCGTGTGTTTGTCAGCCTCCCGCCGGATATTCGCAACTCGTTGGATGATCCAAAGCAAGCAAAGAAGTTTGAACTGGCTCTCGATGAGTACAAAAAATCGTTGTACGTCGAGAATGATCGAGCGATTTATCACATGATGCTTGGGGGGCTGCATGAAATGCTCGGCGACGTCGCTCGAGCAAGAGAGGCTTATCGTGCCGCGATTTCCGTTGAACCTAACCTTGCCGGACCGCGGTCGAATCTCGCTGCTTTGTTGGAATCTGAAATTGAGGCCATGCGTGAAGCAATGCGAGGGGCCCAATCGGGTGGTCAGATTCAAGCCGCTGAGTTGCGAGGTTTGATGACCAAGATGAAAGGCTTGACCGAGGAAGTCCAATATTTACGAAATCGAGAGCACGAGTTACTTGCAATCGATGTTGAGCGAGCCAAAGACTTGCGGGAGACGCATGGCTTGCACTATCGCTTTGCCATGTCCAGCTACAATCAAGGCGATTTAGAGGCAACCAGAACTCACCTGTTGGAAGCCCATCGTCAGCAACCCCAATCAGCCATGTACTTGCTCGGACTGGGGACCTACTACTTGCATGTGGATCAACCGCGAGAAGCGATGAAGTACATTCAATCGCTGCTCGAACTTGACAGCGAGAATTCAAGTTATCGTGCGTTAGCGGATCAAGCGCAGCGAGAATTGGCCGCTCCGAAATCCGACGACAAACAATGAGAAGCATACGACTAAGAGAAAAGCATTCCATGACCGCTACGACTTCTGCTAATGATCGCTTGAATACTAATAAGTTTGATGACGAGTTACCAACTCGCATGACGCCAGGACTGCTGTGGAAGCTGGGGCGATTCGGTGAAGCTGCGGTTTCTCCCGACGGAAAGCAGGTTGCTTTCACCGTTCGGCGTTACGAACTAGCGAAAAACGTAGGCCGCACAACGTTGTATTTGCTGAATTTGGGCGACGATTCGCAATCCACGTTGCTCGTCGATTGGTCGGCCATTTCCTGTTTGCAATGGCGAAGCGTTGGCGCTGCCAATGATTTGTTTTTTCTTGGCGTACCACCGTCGAGCGACGAAGTCAGCGATAAAGAACCAAAACCACCGGCGCCCCCAAAACCTCAAGCTTATCGAATTGACCCCAACGGTTCAGCAGCCGTTCAACTAACTCACTTGAAAGACGGAATCGCGAATCTAAAACTCTCGCCAGCCGACGATAAGATCGCATTTACGTCGTCGGTCAAATTAGACCCCAAGCCCGTCGAGATTTATCCCGACTTGCCGCTCGCTGACGCTAGAATCATTGATGGCTTGATGTATCGGCACTGGAATCGGTGGCACGATTACACCTACAGCCATTTGCACGTGATGGCACACGGCGACGATGAGAATTCGAGTGAGCCAATCGATTTGATGAAAGGCATTCGAGCACATTGCCCTTTACCGCCGCAAGGTGACGCGGAGGATTTTAATTGGTCGCCCGACGGAAACGAATTGGCTTTTACGATGAAGTGTGTTCCCGATCCGGCGCAATCCACCAATAGCGACATTTATCTGGTGGATGCCGATGGGGGATCAGAACCGCGGAATGTTTCGGCACCGAATCAGGGCTACGACCGCCAGCCAGTGTTCTCACCGGACGGAAAGTTCTTGATCTACCATTCGATGGTGACGGCCAGTTTCGAGGCTGATCGCAATCGAATCATGTTAGTCTCGCGCGAAACGGGAGAATCCGTCGATTTGACGAAAGGGCTTGATCAGTCCGCTCATGGAACGAAATGGCTTCTCGATTCCAGCGGTTTTGTTTTTGTATCCGAAGTGACGGGCTGTGAGCACGTTTACCAAATCGATCTCACGGGCGAACTGAAACAGCTCACCGAAGGGCCGGTTAATTGGGGCTTGGTTGATCGCATGCCCGACGGAAAATCATTGCTGCTGACCAAAACCAGTATGGTTCGGCCTGCCGAGCTTTATTTGCTATCGCTTGAAGATGGTCAGACAAAATTGCTGACTCATATCAACGATGAAATTTTTGAGAACCTGCAACTGCCGACGGTGCAAGAGCGATGGACGACAGCAACCGACGGAAAGTCCATTCATAGTTGGGTGATCTATCCTCCGGACTTCGATCCAGAATCGAACCAGCAATGGCCGTTGCTGACGTTTTGCCAAGGCGGTCCGCAATCGCAAGTTGGCCAGAACTTCTCCTATCGCTGGAATTTCAATTTAATGGCATCGCAGGGATTCGTGATCGTCGCTCCCAATCGACGCGGTCTGCCTGGCTTTGGACAACAGTGGAACAACCAGATCAGTGGTGACTGGGGCGGACAAGCGATGCAGGATTTGCTGTCGGCAACGGATGACATGATCGACCAACCGTACATTGACGCTCAAAGAGTCGGTGCGGTCGGGGCCAGTTTTGGCGGCTACTCGGTTTACTGGTTGATGGGCAATCATGAAAATCGGTTCAGTGCCATGATCTCGCATTGTGGCGTGTTCAATCTCGAGTCCATGTACGCTGCGACCGAAGAATTGCACTTTGTCAATCACGACCTTGGTGGGCCATACTGGAAGTCACCAGAAGTTTCGGCGAAGTATCAAGAATTCTCGCCGCATCGTTTTGTGGCGAATTGGCAGACTCCTTTGTTGGTGATTCATGGAGAAAAAGATTATCGAGTGCCGATCAATCAAGGCATCGAGGCGTTCACGGTTGCCCAAGTTCAAAATTGTCCCTCGCGGTTTTTGTATTTTCCCGAGGAAGGCCACTGGGTCGAATCGCCTCAAAATAGTGTCCTATGGCAACGTGTGTTTTTCGATTGGCTGAAGCAACATTTAGGAAGTGAAGCCAATGGAGCTTGATCCTGTATTAGCCCAAATGCTGTTATTCAAATGCACGGGCGACGATATCTGGAGCGAAGAGCAGTGTCGCAGCGAAGGCATTCCGCAGCGTTGGATTGAAGAATTGATCGACAACTATGAGTCGGGATTCAATAGCGATCGGAACACGATTTACCTCAACGAACAGCTCACTAATCAATACCGTGGCGTACTCGATTTACATTTGGCCTATCGTTTGGCTGAGTTTTTAGAGATCGATTGGAAGCGGGCAACGGCGCATGCAATTGGACGCAGGGCAGAAGTCCGGGCCATTATCGCGGAATTGGACGAGTTGTGAGACGAATGGTCATAAAAAATGGAGGGCGAAGAGGTAAAGACAAAAAAATGACTGACAAAAAAATAAAACGACGAATGCTTTCTGACGAACGATGTTAAGCAAACTTGAATCGAGATTTTTTCGCAAGAACCGTTCTCCAACTAACGTTCGAGACTGAGACTGATCAATCACCTCAAAATCGAAGATATTTTTGTCTTTCATCTTTTTGTCAGTAATTTTTTTGTCCCAAAACTTCCCATCCAAAATCGAAAGTATCGAACATGATTCCAACCAACATCTGTCGCTGGGGGATTTTGGGCACGGCCAATATTGGACGCAG
>JBGSKR010000092.1:0-4906 GCA_041741135.1 Mariniblastus sp. | reverse complement strand
GCGGCTAAGCCAGCGGACGAATAGATGCGGGTGAATTTCCAGCCAGCCAATTCCTCGATCGTGACATTGACTTCAATCTGGCCGGAATCGCTGAGAGGCAAATTGAGAGCGCCCAGAATTCGGCCACGACAATCGATCTCAGTCGCACCAGCTCGGATCAAAACAAATTTTAATTGGGTCGCGTTGGCAACAATACTCATGAATTACACTTAACTTGGGACATCATATTAGAAATCGCGACGGCGTAATCATCGTATTTAAAGATGGCGCTGCCAGCGACCAACAACTGGGCTCCGCTTTCTGTCGCGACGCCAATCGTATCCACATTGATTCCGCCGTCAATCTCCAGCAGTACTTTTTCACCACCAGGAGCGGAGCGAATTTGTTCGAATTTTTGCAAGACGGATGAGTCAAACGACTGTCCACCAAACCCCGCCGGAACGCTCATCACTAAAACCAAATCGACGTAAGGCAATGCGGGCAAAATGACTTCAACCGGTGTCAGCGGATTGATGGCGATCCCCGCCGCGCAACCAAACTTGCGAATGTCTTGCACAACTGGAATCGGATCTTCGACAGCTTCGGCATGGATGGTGATGACGCTGGCTCCCGCTTCGGCAAACGCCGAAATGTATTTCTCCGGATTAACCATCATGAGGTGGACATCAAGTGGCAACTCAGTGATTTTTCGAATGGCCGCTACCAGCAGCATGCCGTAAGTGAAGTTAGGGACAAACACTCCATCCATCACATCTAAATGCAGTGCCGTCACGCCTGCGTCTTCAAGTCGTTCGACTTCATCCGCCAGATTCGCGAAATCGCACATCAACATGGAAGGCAGAATCGTGGGACTTGCGGTCCGTAAATCGGAGATCATGTTGGAAACAGACATTTGACTTTCATACGCAGCATTGAGTTAGTGTTAAGGATTCTAATCAAGGTAAAAAAGAGCACCAGAGACGAATAGAAAATTTGTTGCAAGTCATTCAGCAGCAGCAACTTAAATCGTTAGGAAAAGAAACAGCCAATAAGGTGCCGTTAAGGGCGGACATCGACGAGCGACACGTTCTTTACTTAGCAAGAATTCAGTCTGCTACCAAGAAGTGGCAGAAACTTCGTGCCATTCGCTAAACAAGAAAAGTTTGCTCTGAACGGAAGGGAACCGAAGAAGAATCATTGTTGCGATGGATTCGAAATTGGCGACACTGTCAGTTATGTCGATTATTCCCCACCACCAACGTTCGATTCGGGCAATTGCTGCAACTATCGACCGCAGAACGACCAAGAGAAAACTAAGTTTCGAGGAACAATTTCTTGTTTCTCGTATCCGATCGTTTGTTTCTATGAATAACTCATCACGCTGGCTTTGGGTCGTCCTGATCTCAACCGTGCAGTTGGTTTTGCTACTGGCGGCGGTCGTTGCGCTATTCGTTTGGCTGAAAGATTCTGCTGAACGTACGTTGGGACAACAAACGTGTCGAACCAATTTCACAACTATCAAAAACCTTTCAGACTCTATCGAAGCACTTGAGCTTCGCGACATTCGGCGGACGGATTCACCAGACTCGGAGCAGCTTCGATCACTTCTATCTCAGTTCAACGTTTCCAATGGTGGACGAATCGATTTGTTTGACTTCGGTTCCGGACACTGCTTGCTTGGAATCGAGTCGAAACACGAAAACCGATTTCAGAACTTGTCCGACATTCAGCTGCAACCACTGGATTTAAAAAGCAAGACTCGGCCTCTTCGTGAAGCCGTATCCAACAAGACGAAATTACGGTCGGCGTTTGGCAAAGTTGAATTGGATCAGCAGATATATTATGCAAGTGCCAAATTTCTGCCAAGTTTGAATGCAGTAATCGTCGTAACTCAGCAGCAATCACTAGCGAGTCTAGAGCTAATGCACTCGATTTCTCGCTTCCGCTACTACGCCTTCGCGGGCACGTTGTTGCTAGGGTTGATTGGCGTTTGCTTGACCACTTCGTTTGTTACCCGTGTTAGCGATACCGTAGTCAGCATGAATGATGGCATGGAAAAAATCGTTTGCAAAGGCGCTCGCGAACTGATGAAGTCAAAGAATGCGGTTATTTTTGGGTTGGCAAAATTGGCGGAATCCCGGGACAACGATACAGGTGAACACCTGGAGCGAATTCGTGCTTACGTGACAATTCTCGTCACCGACCTAGCCGACTTTCATGAAGAGTTCGATCAAGAGTTCATTCACAATATTGGACTTGCATCCTCTTTGCATGACATTGGCAAAGTTGGTATTCCGGATTCGATTTTACTCAAGCCAGGACGATTGACATCTCAAGAACGTCAGATCATGGAAATGCATACTCTGATCGGAGGTGAATGCCTTGATGCCATTCATGCTCGATTGGGCGAAAATGACTTCATGCACATCGCTCGACAAATTGCCTACTATCATCATGAACGTTGGGACGGCACCGGCTATCCTCATTCGCTGAAAGAAACTGAGATTCCACTGGTCGCTCGCATTACCGCTGTGGCAGATGTTTATGACGCTTTGACGTCGAAGCGTCCGTATAAAATTGCCATGTCTCACCAAGAAGCAAAAGACATCATCGCGGCAGGCAAAGCGAAACACTTCGACCCCCAAGTCGTTGAAGCATTCCTTCGCCATGAAGATGAATTCCAGCGGATCGCGCGTGAACAGCAAGATGTCTCCGACGAAGACGCGACGAGCAGTTTTCAGCGATTGGCTCAGTCGGTTTGCCAACCAGATGACTTTCCAGAAAACGATCTGGACAAAAGCTTCAGCTCCATTCAGTCGCTGATCACTAAAATCGATGTCCCGGTTGTGGCCCATACTGTGTCGTCGTAAGAATTTCAGGGCCGCTTTCGGTCATCAAAATCGTATGTTCGAACTGAGCCGAACAGCGACGGTCTAACGTTCGTACCGTCCATCCATCTCGGCGATCGACCACGGATTTCGAAGTGCCACCGTTGACCATCGGCTCAATCGTGAAACACATCCCGGGATGTAGTCGTTCGTGAAACGACTGCTTGATCGGCACATGCGGAATGTTGGGACGCTGGTGAAATCGAGTGCCAATTCCATGCCCGACATACTTCTCAACGACGCCAAATCCATAGAATCTGTTCACGTACTCGACAATCGTTTCACCGATCACCGAAATTCGACAGCCCGGCGAGATCGCTTTGATCGCCAAATGCATTACATCAAATGCACATTGTGTCAGCTTTCTCGATTCGTCACTAATCTCGTCGGGTTCGCCAATCAGAAACGTTTCCGATTGATCGCCGTGCCACCCATCAACAATCGTGGTGAGATCAATGTTGACCAAATCGCCGGGACGCAAAACATACGGTCCTGGAATTCCATGACAGATCACATCGTTGACGCTGATGCAACAGCTTTTCGGAAACGGAGCAGCGTCGCCAGGATAACCCAGACACGCCGGTTGATGGCCATTATCCATCGTGTACTCATAGACGATTCGATCAAGCTCCTCGGTCGCGATGCCCGGACGAACATAAGTCCGCACTAAATCCATTAGCTCGGCATTGAACCGCCCTGCAGCTCGCATGTGCTCGCGTTCATGGGTCGAAAGTCGAATTCGGGGGCGACGGCGGATCACGGGTTTCTCTCAAACGAATGGAAGAAAAAGCTGATGATGGCAACCACCACGTGGACGCCAGAACGCTATCTTATCCCATCGATTTCCCGTCGACTACTACAAATTGTCGAAAGAAGATCCGTTGCTGCCGGTAGCCAACACGACAATCAAAATCGCTGCTCTCTGCGAGGGCAGAGCGTTTTGCCGGTTCGTTTTGTAATCAATCCATTGAAGCTGGAATCCAGCAATCACCCACAACCTAACCCGCAAAACTTCACTAACGCAACCATTCGCTATCACGTGCTCATTCGGAACCGATTCAGGGAAGCTTGCCCTTCAATCTGCTTTTGAGTTGAGAATCCATGGCCGGTTAGCACGATAAATGCTACTGCAACGGTTGGTTCTGTTGTAATCGATTGACCGATGAGCATCACGACGTTGTGCTTTGATCTGATTTCGCCCCCACGAATCGCCCCGCCAATGAATCACTTTTGCTCGCCAAAACTCAACTCAGCTGACAATCCACCATCGGAACTGTCATCGCACTGCGACATTGCAAAAAAAGTCACGCTTCCATCATCACGAGTCGATCGCAAAAATCGCCCACATCGAAGAGACATTCTAAAAAGCGCACTCGGAACGGCGGCACTCGGAGCAGCGGCGGCTATTACTGCATCATCCACTCGCGCCGATGGGCCAGTCGGCAAGTTGGTCGAAATCGGAAAACGCAGCCGCTCTCCAGAATCCGCTTTGAAAGAACGAGCGAAAAAAGATTACGGATTGAGCTTGCAACAGTATGGCGGACGACTTGCCAGTCCCATTCGCGAATTGTTTCTGACAGCCGAACGAGAAAACGAAGTTCAGTTCGGCGTGGTCGTGATTGGTTCTGGATACGGTGCGTCCATTACGGCAGCCAGGCTTTCACAGCGACTCAGGCCCGGTAACCGCATTTGCATTTTGGAACGTGGCAAGGAATGGGTGCCCGGAACCTTTCCTGATCGACTGCCCGATGTCCTGAGCAATGCAACCTCGGTGCTCGCTGGCCCAACTCGCGGTCAGATGACTCAGCCGCTCGGCTTATTCCATCTGATGATGAACGATGAGGTCAATATCCTTTCGGGGAACGGACTCGGTGGTGGCTCTCTGATCAACGCCAGCGTTGCGCTGCGACCGCATCCCGAAGTCTTCCAGCAACCTCGCTGGCCACACGCCTTGAAGAACGTCGAAGTCCTCGGGCCATACTACGACCAAGTCGCGCAAGCTCTCTCGCTCTCTCGAACACCCTTCGATCAAACGCCCA